>JBDHKT010000185.1:0-4794 GCA_039586255.1 Gemmatimonadota bacterium
CCACTTCCGGCCGGAGTTCATGCAGCGTCTTCGCAAGTATGCGGATGATAACGAGGCGTTGTTGATCTTCGACGAAGTGCAGACCGGTATGGGTGTGACCGGGAAGATGTGGGCGTATCAGCATTGCGGTGCGACGCCCGACCTCATCGCCTTCGGCAAGAAGACGCAGGTCTGTGGCGTGATGAGCACGCGGCGCGTCGACGACGTGAAGGACAACGTCTTCCACGTCTCGTCTCGCATCAACTCGACCTGGGGCGGCAATTTGGTCGATATGGTGCGTTGCGCCCGCTACCTGGAAATCATACAGGAGGACGGTCTGGTGGAGAGCGCGGCGCGGGTCGGCGCCATGTTCAAGGAAGGTTTGGAGAAATTGCAGGCCGACTTCCCGGCGGTCTCCAACGTGCGCGGCCTCGGCCTTATGCTCGCCTTCGACCTGCCCGACGGCGCGACGCGGGATAAAGTGCGTCAAGATTGCTGGGACCGGGGGTTCGCCTCATTGCCGTGCGGGCCGCGCTCGCTGCGCTTCCGACCGCCGCTCGTCTTCGGCGAGGCGGAGGCGCAACGGTCGCTGGCGACTTTGCGGGAGGTGCTCGCCTAGGTCCTCAGCCGGTCGCGAGGTTTGATTTTGGCCCCCTAAAAAGGGAGCGCGAGAGATGATTCGGTACGCGACGTTGTCACTGATCTTCGCGGTGATCGCGAGCCCGGCCGCCCTGGCTCAGGACTACGCGCCACTGCTCGACGCGGGCCGGCGCAACCTGCTGCACGAGGAGTTGAGCGGCGAAATTGCCAAGGATCACGTCATTCAGATTAGCCGTCACAATCGCATTCAGGGCTCCCGCGGCTACCGCGGCGCGGCCCAGTACGTACTGGAGCAGTTGCGCGCTTACGGGTTCGGCGAGGACGAGGCGTGGATCGAGTCGTACCCGTCCGACGGGAAGATCCACTACGGGACCTGGCAGGCGCCGTCGGGCTGGGACATCGACTTCGCGGAATTGCGGATGGTGGAGCCGTACGAGTCGCGTATCGTCGGCTACCCCGAGGTTGCCATGAGCCTCATCACGTACTCGAACCCCGGCGACGTGACGGCCGAACTGGTTTGGGTGGGCTCGGGCACGCGTGACTCGGACTACGAAGGTAAGGACGTGCGCGGCAAGTTCGTGCTGGCGACGGGCTACGGCGGGAGCGTTCACCGCCTGGCGGTGGTCAAGTACGGTGCGGCCGCCGTCGTATGCTACCTGGACGACAGCCGCGCCATGGAATACCCCGACATGTTGGCGTACACGGGGATGTGGCCGCTGCCGGAAGAACTGGAGCACGTCACCTTCGGGTTCAACCTGAGCAACCGCCAGGGCGAGCGGTTGCGGGGGATGCTGGAGTCGGGGCAGCGCGTCGTGCTGCACGGTCGAGCTTCGGGCATCGGGCTCGAACCGTACTACATGGACGTTGTCGTGGCTCGTGTGGCGGGTTCTGCGTTGCCGGACGAGGAGCTGGTTTTCGCCGCGCACCTCGATCACCCGAAGGAATCGGCGAACGACAACGCCAGCGGCTCGGCCGCGCAGGTGGACATGGCCCGGGCGCTGAAGGTTCTGATCGACGAGGGCCGGCTGCCACGGCCGAAGCGCTCGCTGCGTTTCCTCTGGGTGCCCGAGTGGCATGGGACGATGGCGTACATAGAGGAGCATCCGGAGATGGTCGGGCCGGCGCTGGGCGGTACGTACCTGGCCCACATCAATCTCGACATGGTCGGCGAGCATCTGGAGTTGCTCCACTCGCGCATGAACATCACGAGCACGCCGTGGTCGGCCCCGTCGGCCTTGAACGATGTGGTGGAGAACATGGCGCAGATGACGGCGCGGCTGAACGTACGGTCGCCGCGGGGCAGCCTCTCGATGATGAACTTCCAGTTGACTCCGTACGGTGGCGGTAGCGATCACATGATGTTCATCGACCGGGATATCCCGGGGATGATGATCGGCCACTCCGACTACACGCATCACACCTCGGAGGACACGCCCGACAAGGTCGATCCGGTGGAGCTGGAGCGCAGCGAGATCATCGCGACGGCGGCGATGCTCTACCTGTGTGATCTAACGGAGGCCGAGGCGATCGATCTGGCTTACCTGGTAGGCGGCAACGCCGCCGGCCGGCTGGGCGCAGCGGCGCGACGGGCGCGACGGCAGATGATCGCCGCCTTCGAGGAGCGCCCGGACGTGGCCTGGTTCGAAGCCCGCAACACCATAGCACTTGCCGCGGTGACCGAGAGCGAGGCCGTGAGCTCCATACTCCACTTCAACGGCACCGAGCCGGTGCGGGGGGCGGTGCGGACGATCCAGGAGCAGATCGTTGTGCGGGAGGGCGCGCTGATCGCGGCGCTCGACCGGGAAGCGATATCGATGGGCGGCACGAGCCCGACGCGCGGCGACGAGATCGACGAGCGCATCCCGCTGCGCCTGACCCGGGGACCGCTCGATTTCGCGCTCCCGGCGAGCAGGCTGTCGGAAGAAGATGCGGCGTGGTACTCGTCGCGCGAGTTCACGCTGTCGGGGAACGCCCGCTTCGAGCTGGTGAACTTCATCGACGGCACGCGCTCGGTGACCGCCATCCGCGACGCGATCAGCGCCGAGTTCCGGCCGGTGTCGACGGCCGTGGTGGCGCGTTACCTGGATGACCTCGTGAAGGTTGGGGTGGTCGATTGGAAGTGAAGTGACGTACTAAGAGGACTGGGTGGCTCTAGTGTCTCGCATCCTCATCTCCATCGGGTTGTGCGTGTGCAACTTCGCCACTGGCGCGTACGCGCAGCAGCGTCTCGAGGCGCTGTACGATTCGGCGTACTTCGCCTGGGACGCCGGCGCCTACGTGGACGCGCTGGAACGTCTCGAGCGACTTCTGAGCGGCGCCGGTGCGGAGGGGTTCTTGGAACGGGCCGCGCTGCTCACGGGCGAGCTGTACCGGACTGAAGAGCTGGCGGCGGACGGCCGAGCGGTGCGTTGGAGTCCCGACGGACGCTTCGCCATCTACGAGGCGCGGGAAGGAGCTGAGACCGTGACGCACATCGTCGCGGTGGGCCAAGAGGGCGTGCGCCGGCTGGCGGAGGTGAGTGGACGCGGCCTGGCTTTCGCGCCCGGCGGAGATCGTATCGCCTATCTCGTGGTCGAGGAGACGCCCGAGCTCGAGGCAGCGCGGGCGGAGCTGCGCGGCAGCATCGAGGTGCGCGACTTCGCGAGCTTCAGGCGGCTACGCAGCGAGCTAGTGCGGCTCGACGCGGAGCACTCGCGAATCGTGGTCAAGGATCTGGGTACTGGTGTTGGGCGGGAAGTGGCGGCGCCGGGGCTCGGGAAGTCCGAGGTCATCTTCGGCCCGGACGGCGAGTCGCTCTATGTGACGGGCAACGAGGTCGGCGAGGGCGAACGAACCGACATCTATCAGCTACGTGCTGGATCGGGTCCGGTGGCGATCACGACGGGGCCGGGACTGAAGGAGCGCCCGGTATTCGTTCTGGGTGGCGAGGCGCTCGCCTATCAGGTCGGTGGTAGCCTCGCGGTCGTCGACCTCGCCGAGCGGTCGACGCGCACGATCGCGGCACGGTCGCCCGCCGTCTCGGCCGACGGCTCGACGATCGCGTATCTGAGCGCGGACGGTGATATGGCAGCACTCAACGTGCTGTCGTTGTCGCCCGGCGCCGAGCCGGCCGTCCTCGTGCGGACGGCACATAGGATGGCGAGCAGCGTGAGCAGTGCTTGCGCGGCGTGCCCGGAGCTACGGAGCTACGCGCTGTCGGCGGATGGGAGTCGCGTTGCCTTCCAGATGATGTCGCGCGAGGATTGGGAGCTTTATGTGGCGGACGTCGCCGGCGCTGGTGAAGTGCGTCTCACGCACGGCATCGAGCACGATCTTTATCCCCAGTTCATGGACGAGGAGCGAATCCTCGGGCTGGCCGGCGAAGGGCGTCACCGTCGGGCTTACCTGTACGACACGAGCACGGGGAAGCGAACGCGCCTCTTTCACAACAACACCGTTCGCACGATCGCTCCCCAGTACGAGTGGGCGTTGAGTCCGGATGGCTCCAAGGTATTGCTGGTGGCCGAGCGAGATGGGAACACGGTGTCGCCGGAGCGGGGCGTCTACCTGGTAAACCTGGAGCGCAGGGTCTCGCCGCAGGATGTGTTGGAGCGGATCCGCGCCAACCTGGCGGCCGAGCGCAAGCTGCGCCGGCGTGGGCAAGAGATGTTTGCGCCGGTTGCCGGCGAGGTAGGTCTTGCAGCGGCGGATGTCAGTACCGCCCGGATCTACGATTACGAGAGAGAGCTGTTCCGCTTCGGATCCAAGCACATAACGCAGCCGGGTAACGAACTGGCCATCGACTTTCTGACGGCGCGCCTCCGCTCGTTCGGGTACGAGCCCGAGCTTCAGTGGTTCGAGCCGCGCCCCGGTGTGCAGTCGGCGAACGTGGTGGCGGTACTGGCGGGGACAGTGCACCCGGATGTCACATACGTCGTCAGCAGCCACTTCGACTCGTCGACCCGGGGGCCCGGCGCCGATGACAACACGTCGGGTACGGTGGCACTTCTGGAGGCGGCGCGGGTGTTGGCGGGCCGTCCGCAACGGGCGACCATCGAGTTTGCGTTTCTCACGGGCGAGGAGGCGGGGCTCCTCGGTAGCCGGGAATATGTGCGCCAGGCGGCGGAGGCGAACGATCAAATCGTTGGGGTACTTAACAACGACATGGTCGGCTTCGCGGACGACCACCGGCTCGACAACACGATCCGTTACTCGAACGCCGGGATCCGTGACCTA
>JBDHKT010000186.1:0-6306 GCA_039586255.1 Gemmatimonadota bacterium
CATCTTCGATGCTTTTCTGAAAGAGCGGGGCAACATACCGAACATGTTCCGCACGTTGGCGCGACGCGGTGAGCACATGCGCACGATGATCGACCACTTCCGCGTCGTCATGCGTACCGGGACCGTGGCGCCCCTGCTAAAAGAGTTCATCTCGGTCCGCGTCTCGGCGCTCAACGACTGCCACTATTGAATCAACTCACACACCGCGCTGGCAGCGCGGTTAGGCGGCAGCGAGGCACAGATCGAAGCAACCCTCTCGGGCGAGCTCGAGGGAGTCGGCTTCTCCGATGCCGAGCTGGCGGCGCTTCGCTTCTCGGAGGCGCTGACTACCGACTCCAACACGATCTCTGACGAGACCTACGTCCGGTTACGCGCGTACTTCGATGAAGGCGAGGTCGTCGAGATCTGTCTGGTCGCGGGCTTGTTCGCTTACTTCAATCTCGTCAACAACGCGCTGCGCACGGAACCGACGCGCTAGGGTCAGCGCGAGGGAGGAGGCGGGAGAACCACTCGCTCCGGGCTCGCGCCACCTCCGGAAAGCGGCCACACCTCCATTGGTGAGCTCGCGACCTCCGCGAGGTGGTTCTCCCACCTCCTCCCTGGTTGCTGAACTAGCCACCGGCTGACGGCCTCCCACGACGGCTTACGAGCTTCGGTCCCTCAGTCAGGGAGCCGCGCGGGCGGTCCGAGCGAAGGTGGTGTATCCGAAGCGAGACCGCCCGCCGGCGACCCCCTACTCGGCGCGGACGTCCCCTTGTAGGTTCTAGCGTCATGGCCGGTCCATCGAAGTCCATGCGCGTCTGGCAGCTGGTGCGCCCCGGCGAGCTGCGGCTGGAATCGGTCGACGTCCCCGAGCCGGGTGACGGCGAGGTTCTGGCGCGTGTCTCGCTCGCTCTGACCTGCGGCACCGATCTCAAGACCGTCGACCGCGGGCACGCTCGCCTGAAGGTCCCCGGGCCGCTCGGTCACGAATGGGCCGGCAGCGTGGCCGCCGTGGGGCCCGGTGTCCAGGGCCTCACTCCGGGTACCCGTATCGTCGGCATGCCGACGGCACCGTGCGGTGACTGCGCCTATTGCCTGCGCGGCGCGGAGAACCTCTGCCTCCACCTGTTCGAGCACATGGCGCTCGGCGCCTACGGCGAGTTCATCCTGATACCGCGGCAGATAGTGAACCGGCACATCTTCCGACTAACGAGTGATGACTCCAACCTTCGCGGCGCCTTTCTCGAACCGGTGGCCTGCGTAGTGCACGGCGCCGATCAGTTGCATATCGCCGGCGACCGGACGATCGCCTTTCTGGGCGACGGTCCGATGGCGCTGATCTTCGTGCAGCTGGCGCGCCTTCGTGGCGCCGGACGCATCGCGGTGATCGGCAGGCACCGCCGACGGCTGGAGCTGGCTCAACAGTTTGGTGCCGATGTGACCGTCGACGCGAACGACGGCGACCCGCTCGAAGCTGTGAGGGAGATGAGCGACGGCCTCGGAGCCGACAGCGTGGTCGAATGCGTCGGACGTCCGGAGGCTTGGCAAGACGCGGTGTCGCTCGCTCGCCGAGGTGGTGAGGTGCTCTTCTTCGGTGGCTGCGAGAGAGGCGCGGCTGTGAATTTCGATACCGAGCGGGTCCACTACGATGAGATCACCCTCAAGGGCGGATTCCACTACACGCCCGACTGTGTGCGACGCGCTGGGGAACTCATCTGCAGCGGCAACCTGAACCTCGAGCCCTTGGTAACGCATGAGATGTCGCTGGATGAACTGCCTGAGGCGCTCGAGCTAATGCGGCGTCGTGAGGCGCTGAAGGTGGCTATCGTCCCATGATGGCAAAGGGTGCACCGATGATGAACGCGGCGCGGGCCTACTCGCTCGACGACGTGCGGGTGGAAGAGATGCCGCTGCCCAAGCTCGAGCCCGGCGACATTCTCGTGCAGGTCGTCGTATGTGGCGTCTGCTCCAGCGATGCGATGGACTGGTACGTGAGCCGCAAGGTCCCGGTCGTCCTCGGGCACGAACCGGTCGGTATCGTGCACGAGGTAGCTCCCGAGGTGGAAGACCTAGAGGTCGGGGATCGCGTCTTCTTCCACCATCACGTGCCCTGCATGGAGTGCCGGCTCTGCCAACGCGGCCAATACACCTCGTGCTGGCGGTTCCGCGAGACGGCGCTCGATCCCGGCGGGTTCGCCGAGTTCGTGCGGGTCCCCGCGGAGATCGTGCGCCTCGACGTGCTGAAGCTGCCCGGCCAGATCTCGGACGAATCGGCGGCTTTCATCGAGCCGCTCGGTTGCAGCCTGCGGGCGTTCGGCAAGCTGGACGTCGTGCCCGGCAGTAGCGTCTGGGTGATCGGTGCCGGGCCGATGGGGCTGATGAACGTCCGACTGGCCCGCTACTTCGGAGCGAAGCCGATCATCGTCAGCGATCCGGTGGAGGTGCGCCGCGATTTCGCCAAGCAAGTGGGCGCCGATGTGGCCCTCGACCCCGGCCAGCCCGACTTCGACGAACGGATGGCGGAAGCCACCGACGGCTGGGGCGCGGAGAAGGTCATAGTGATGCCGGGCGCTGTGGAACCGATCGAGCACGGACTGGCCCACGCGGCTGCGGGCGCCGTCGTCCTCGTCTACACACCTACGCCGCCCGAGGCGACCGTCGCCTACCGGCCACACGACCTCTACTTCAAGGAAGTGACGATCACCCATAGCTATTCGGCCGGGCCCGTCGATACGCGCGGAGCGCTCGACCTGCTGGCCGGTGGTGACTTCGAGGTGGAGGATCTCATCACTCACCGCTTCGGGCTCGATGGGGTGGGGGAAGCGCTACGGCTGGCGAAGACGCACGACGAGTCGCTGCGCGCGATGGTCTATCCGCATGGGATAGGGGTGGAAGTAAAGGCTATTTAGATTCAATGCACACGCGATCGAACTAGAGGAGAGATCCCTCATTAGTCAGAGCAGGGTAATTCGTTTCGAGGACTACCGCTGGCAGGGCATCGATCTCTTAAGCTACAAGAAGCCCGGCGCGGATTGGAGCGCCGTCACGCGGCAGCGACTCGTCGGACCCGAAGAAGAGGCGCCGTTCCACTTACGCTACTTCGAGATCGAGCCCGGCGGCCACACCACATACGAGCATCACGCGCACCGGCACGTCGTCGTGGCCATGCGGGGTCGTGGCGAGGTGAGGTTGGGAGATCACTGGGAGCCGGTGAGCTATGGTGATGTAGTCTATGTGGCGCCGAACGAGCCGCACCAGTTCCGCGCCAACGGCGATGAACCCTTCGGCTTCTTCTGTATCGTCACCGCCGAACGCGATCGCCCCATCCCGCTCTAGCCCTCACCGCACATCGACCTAAAGTTTCCACGCCACACCAAGGGCGAGCACGACCTGATCGCCCTCGCCGTACGGGCCCTCGCCGAAGCGGACATCGATCAGAGCGCCCATCGACTGCGTGATGGAGAATAGTCCGCCCACGTCGAGCAGCAGTGCGGCGTCGAAACTGTCTTCGCCGGAGCTGAGGCCGAGGTCGAAGCGCGGATGGACGAAGATCTCCGAATCGCCGCCCGCCAGGACGAACCCGATACCCGCGATGAAACCGACCGGGATCTTCCAGACGGTAGCGCCGGGGTCGCTCACACCGAGCCCGACGTCGAAGCTCAGAGCGAGTTGGCCGCCGCCCGGTGACAGCGGGCGCGAGAGGAGGTTATAGCGCAGGTCGCCGCCGACGAACGGCGAGTCTTTCGCGTCGTCGCGCAGCCAGAGGCCGGCTCGGCCGCCGATGTCGACATCATCGCTGACCGGGAAACGAAGCATCCCACCGAAGACGTACGCGTTCTCGGGGAACGCGACGTACGGTAGGAATACCTCGGTAGTTGGAATTCCTGCCGTCAGCAGCGCCGGCTCGGCGACGACCTGGCCGCAGGCGTCCCTGGCTCCGGCAAAAAAACAGGCGGCCGCCATCACGGTCGCCAGCAGTTTCCTCGATCCACCCATAGCGTTCCTCCCGTTAGCGCCTACGGCGCATTTGCCCCTCCACCCGGTATATTGGGGCCGACCGGGCCAGGATCAAGTGCGCCCTGGGTACGGGGCCGATCTTGGCCGTTCTTTAACACTTCGGCGCTTCGCTGCATCTTACGGGTGGCATGGACGAAGCGGTTCTGATTCAACAGGCGCGGCAGGGAGACCGTGCGGCATTCGGGCAGCTGGTCAGGCTGCACCGCGATGCCGTCTACCGGTTCGCCGCGCGTTGGCTTGCCGATCCCGACCAGGCGCTCGATGTCGCGCAGGACGTCTTCGTTCGAGCGTTCAACGGCCTCAGCAACTATCGTGGTGACAGTCGATTCAGGACCTGGCTGTTCTCCATCACGTTGAACACCGCCCGTTCCGTCGCCCGCCGCCAGAAGCGACGCGGTGAGGTCAGGATCGATACCGGCGCCGAGTTCATCGCTTCGCTCACACCTCCGGACGCGAAAGCCGCCCGCGCCGAGGCCTTCGCCCGCGCGGCCGCCGAGTTGGCCAACCTGCCGGAGAAGCAGCGGGGAGCTGTGACGCTGCGCGTGTTCGAGGGGCTCAGCTTCAAGGAGATCGGCGAGATCATCGGCTGTTCGGAGGGCTCGGCCCGGGTCAACTACCATCACGGCATACAGAAGCTCAGGGAGGCGCTCACATGACGGGACAGAACGATTGCGACAAGATCGGCGATCTGATTCCCGAGTTTCTGGCCGGCAGGGTATCGGAAGCGGACGACCGGCAGGTCCGGCGCCATCTGGAGAGTTGTGCCGAGTGCCGTAACAGGGCCAACGCGGTGTAACAGGGCCAACGCGGTGAGCCTGCTTCAGCAGACGCCGATCCCACGGCCCGACCCGGATCGCTGGGATCACTTCGTGACGGAAGTGGTTGAGGAGACCGAGAATCCCCACGGCTGGGGGGGGCAGCCGGGCGGCCTGTGGGTCGTGGTCGGGTTGCTGGTCGTCATTGCCATCGCCGTCTTCCTCTTTAATCTCATTACCGGGTGAACCGGCCCCGAAAAGTCCCGTCGGCCACCCAGGTAACCCTGCTCGGCGCGCACGTCTCCACCGCCGGCGGAGTCGAGCATGCTCCGGCCCGCGGCGCCGAGATCGGCGCCGACGTCATCCAGATCTTCACCAAGCAGGTCAACCGCTGGGCGGAGCGCGACATCGATCGGGGAACGGCGGAAGCGTTCCGGCGCGCTCTCTCCGAGCACTCGATCCGCGTCGCCGGCTCGCACGACTCGTATTTGATCAACCTGGCCAGCCCGGACGCCGAGCTCCGCGAGCGTTCCTATCGCTCGTTCTGTCGCGAACTCGAACGCTGTCGGGACCTGGAGCTCGATTTCCTCGTCACCCACCCGGGGAATGCCACCGACGGTGACCGCGCCGCCGGGCTGCGCCGCAACGCCGAAGCGATCGGGCGCGCGCTGAATACAGTCGGCGGCGTCACCCGAGTGCTCATCGAGTCCACCGCCGGGCAGGGCACGGCGCTGGGCTCGAGCTTCGAGGAATTGGCGGAGTTGCTGGAGCGGATCGGCCCGCGCTTCCAGGATCGTCTGGGCGTCTGCCTCGATACGGCGCATCTGTTCGCCGCCGGCTACGACCTGGCCGGCGCCTACGATGCGGTGGTCGGTGATCTGGATCGCGTCGTCGGCCTGCAGCGCGTCCACCTCCTTCACCTAAACGACTCCAAGACGCCGCTCGGCAGTCGCGTCGACCGCCACGAGCAGATCGCCAAGGGCCACCTGGGCCCCGCTCCTTTCCGCCACATCATGCGCGATGACCGATTCCGCCAGGTGCCAAAGGTCATCGAGACCCCCAAGGGCGACGACCCGGTCCGCACCGATCGCCGGAACCTGAGCTATCTGCGACGCTGTGCGCAGAGTCCGGGTCCGGGTTAGGCGGTCTGAGGGATACTACTTCAATATCCAATATCCGACATCCACGGGTCAGTTGTTCAAGCTGTATTCGAGACCCAGCTCCCAAGGTCCAGGGACCGTTCACACACTTAGCGAGCTTGGGAGGCGCTGGGGGTCCTACGAGCGTAACTCGTGAGCGGGCTAGATGGTGCTACTCCCTCTGTCCGCGTACGCGAGCGGTGAAGCTCGAGGTCCCCCACGCCGACCCGTTAGATCTCGGTCGCCCGCGTCGTCATTCCAGCCAAGCACGTGAGTGATATGGGCAAGGACACGAACACAGGAGCGCTGGCAGAGATCGAGAATCGGATGCGGGCGGTGGCCGAACTGTTGGGTCGCGCGCTTCCGCCTCACCCGCCTGCCGAGCGAACGCCGGAAGAGCAGCATCTCCATCC
>JBDHKT010000187.1:0-4767 GCA_039586255.1 Gemmatimonadota bacterium
CACTCTCGGCACCGATTTCCAAGATATCATCCTTCGTCGCGCACGCCACACATGGCCACACCATGCTAACGTCGGCCGCGGTGTCCGGGTTCGAGCACCCCGCCAGCCAGCCCGGAGAGCGGCGGCGCGAGGCTTGGCCGGTGGCCCCCGGCGGGGCTTGAATCCTCGAGGCCGGAGGGGCCGTAGTGCTCTGTAGAGGCGGGCAGTATAATATTCTGTGAGGACCGGAGCCGATGTTTATGCTTGAGTTGATCCTCGCCGGCGGCATTGCCTACGGCGGCTATAAGTACACGAAGAAGTTCGTGGTCAAGAAGCTGCGCTTCGTGCCGAAAGCCCGGCGCGGAGTCGCGCCCTGGCTGGCCGGAGCCGGTGCGCTTATCCTGGCGGTACCTGTTGTCGCAGCCCTTCCACTTATCACCGGGTTCACCGCTGCGGCATTCGGCGCGAGCGTGGCCGGGGGTGTGGCCTCCGGCAACAAGGAGGTAGAGAAGACGAACATCTGGGGCGACCGCCGCTGAGGGGTCGGCCCCAAGCCTTCAACAGCTCTTATCCGCAAGCTACACGGCCGCCACGCCCACCCAACGTGGCGGCTGTCACATGCCCAGTAGATCTAGGCCGGCTCTCCTTGAATCCAGCGCTGCGCCAACCCGAAAGCGCCGGCGACAAGCACCATCAAGAGGACGCCGTAAGCGGCAGCCGCGCCGAGATCGAAATCCCTAAGCTGAGAGAGGATCTCGATCGAGATGGGCCGAGTGCGGTGCGTGTAGAGGACGATGGACGCCACGAACTCGCCGAGCCCGGTGACGAAGGCGAGGGAGGCGCCCGCGGCGATCGCGGGCAGGATCGCTGGAATGGTGACGCGCCGCAGCGTGCGCCAACCGCCGGCGCCCAGAGACGCCGCGGCCTCCTCCAGGCTCGGATCGAGCTGACGGAATCCAGCCAGTGCCGCACGCCCGGTCAGCGGCAACACGCGTAGCGTATATGCCATCACCAGGATCCACGCGGTGCCAACCATCACGAATCGTCCCGCCCACGGTTGATTAGTGCTGAAGGTGGTCGCCAGCGCGATGGCAAGCACGGTGCCGGGCAGCGCCCACGGCAGAGCCAACATACCCTCGAGCAGGCGGCGGCCCGGGACTCGCCAGCTGACGACGAGCCGCCCGACAGTGAGCGCGATGACGACCGCGATAATCGTCGCGCCACCGGCCATGAGCAGCGAGTTCACAATCGGCCGGAACGTGCGCGCCTCCGCGAAGAGTTGGGCGTAGTTCTCCAGCGAGTAACGCGGCGGCAGCGTCTGCACCGTCCAACTGCCGTCGGGGACCAGCGAGACGAGGAGCAGCGTGAGGTGGGGCAGAACCAGCAGGAGCACGCCTGCCCACGCCACGGCCGGCACCCCGATCGCCGCCCACCGCGACTTGACCGGCACGCGCAGTGGTGCCGAGCCTTTGCCGGGCGACACGTACTCGCGCGCTCCTTCCCAGCGGGCGAGCGGCCAGAGTACGAGCAGCGAGACGGCTGCCAGCATCACCGTCTCGACCATCGCCATGCCGGTCTCGCCCTGGAGCTTGCTGTTGAAGATCTGGGTGGTCATCACTCGGAAGCCGCCCCCGAGTACGTAGGGCGCACTGAACGATGCCATGGACGTCATAAAGGTGAGCAGCGATGCGCCCGCCAATGTCGGTGTGAGCAGCGGGAGTGTCACGCGGCCGAACGTACGGAAGCGCCCTGCGCCCAGAGAGGCGGCGGCCTCGAACACGGCCGCATCGACCCGTGCCAGCCCCGCCAGGGTGAACAGGTAGAAGTAGACGTACATCGAGTAGGCGTGAACGGCGAGGATCGCCCCGGAACCGCGCAGCCGCCAGGGCGGCGAACCCAAGCCCAGCACGTCCTGCACGAGGCGGGTCGCGATGCCGCTCTCGCCGTACAAGAAGAGGATCGCTATGACGCCGACCAGCGGCGGCAACAGGACCGGCATGGCGGCCAGGGCACCCAGTACGCGACGGCCGGGGAACTCATAGCGCGCGAACAGCAGAGCGAGCGGAACTCCGATGAGCGCGGAGAAGAGCACCGTAAGTGCCGAGATCCAGAAGCTGGACCAGAGGGCGCGCAACTCGGACGTGGTGCCCAAGAAGGCGGCATAATGCCGAAGCGTGAAGCCCTCTTCGCCGCGCAGACTCCCGGCCAGGACGACGATGTTCGGGTAGACCACGGCCCACAACAGGATCACGAAGACCGCGATCACCAGGAGCCGGTCCTTCGGTCCGAGCCGCCGGCCGCCGTCGCCGCCCCAGGCGCTCATCCGTCTTGTACCTCGTCCTGCACCGTGAAGGCGAAGAGTCCGGCGGGCGCGGATCGCGGCACCACGCCGACGACGTCGCCGGTCTGCGCCGGGTCGGCGCCCGCCTGGATCTCGAGCTCGCCGCCTTCCACCGCCACCGTGTACACATAGACGGACCCGGCGAATCGCCGGTCCGTCACCTCACCGCGCAGCGCACCTTCACCGCCGGGTGCAGCAAAGGCGAGTGCTTCGGGTCGCGCCAACAACCTCACCTCAGCGCCCAGCTGCAGCGATCTACCCGTGGCGGGCGCCAGCGCATTCCAAGTCGCACCACCGGCCAGGCGACAGGCCACGAGGCCACCCTCGTTTATCGTCTCTACGCGACCCGTCGCCGCGCCTGCCCGGCCCAAGAACGTGGCAACGAACTCGCTGGCCGGGTTGTGGTACAGTTCCTCCGCAGGACCGAGCTGTTCGAGTCGTCCTTCCCGCATCACCGCGATACGATCGCTCAGGTCGAAGGCCTCTTCCTGATCGTGGGTGACGTACACCGTTGTGATGCCGATCTCCTTGACCAGGATCCTCAGCTCGCGCCTCGTCTGCTCGCGCAGCGCCGCGTCCAGGTTGGAAAGCGGCTCATCCAGCAGCAGCACCTGAGGCTGTGGGGCAAGCGCCCGCGCCAGTGCCACCCGTTGCTGTTGGCCGCCCGACAACGAGCCGATCGAGCGATCCCCGGCGCCCGGAAGACGCACCAGCTCGAGAGCACGCGCCACACGCTCGTCGATCTCCCCTCGCGTTAGACCCGCGGTCTCGAGACCGAACGCCACATTCGCCGCGACGCTCATGTGTGGGAAGAGCGCGTAGTGCTGGAAGACCATCCCGAAGCCGCGTTTCTGCGGCGGCAACCGCGTGACGTCGCGCCCGTCCAGCACTACCCGCCCCGAGTTGGGCGTTTCGAAGCCGGCGATCATGCGGAGCGTCGTGGTCTTTCCGCAGCCGCTCGGGCCCAGCAAGGTGACGATCTCATGCTCGCCGACCGACAGCGACAGCTCGTGTACCGCGGGCGCGCCCGCGAATATGCGCGTGAGATGATCAAGCTCCAGAAAGACAGGCATCAACCGCCACCGCGGATGTGCGTGTCCCAGTACCTCATCCACTCGCGACCGCGCGCTTCCAGCAGATCCCAATCGAGATCCATCGGCCGGAGCTCTTCGTTGACTCGGATCAGCCAGTCAGGAAGTGAGTCGGCCGGCAGGTCGATCCGCGTCGGGTTGCGGTAAGCGTTCCTCACAGCGAGCAGCTGTCCTTCCACAGAGCCGACGAACTCGATAAAGGCCTCGGCCAATTCCCGGCTCTCGGCCCCACTTACAACAGCGATCGCATCCACCGAGACCGGCGTCCCGCTCGCTGGGACGATGTAGTCGAGGGGGAAACCCTGCTCCTGCACGCGAAGGACGTCCGGCAGGTTCCAAAGCGTCACCAAGCCTTCCTGCCGCGCCAGCTTCTGATAGAGGATGGCCGGGTTGAGCACGTATTCCTTGGTCTGCGCGTCCAGCCGGCGCAGCCACTCGTAGCCCGCCGCCGTGTCTCCAGTCGCCTCCAGACCGCGATACATGATCATCTGGAAGATCATGCGCATCGTCCCACTCGGCATCGGGTCCCGGACCAGCACGTTCCCCTTCCAGCGGGGGTCGAGCACATCATCCCAGTCCTGGGGCGCGTCATCCCTGGCGACCGCATCGCTGTTGAACGTGATGACGGCCGGCGTGAGATAGACCCCGAAGTATAAGTCGTCCGGCCCACGCGCTTCGGGCAAGACCGACTCGGCCCACCCGGGACGAAACGGCTCCAGCAAGCCTTCAGCCGCCGCTCGACCGAAGATCTCCTCGGTACCGCCGTACCAGACATCCGCCTGCGGGTTTGCCCGCTCGGAGCGGATCCGGTCAAGCACCTCCTGCGAGCCCATGTCCACCCACTGGACCTCCGCACCGGGGTTCGCAGCCTCGAACGCCTCCTTGAAGATGTCCAGTTGATCCCGGCCGTGTGGCGAGTAGATCGTCAGCACGCTGCCCGGCTCGGAACAGCCCGAGATCAACAGGCAAGCGACAAACGACAGGGTCAGTGAAGTGCGACGCATCATCCCCCTAGGCTGAGCAGGTTGGCCAGCAGACGATAGGCACCGGGAACGCCCGCCGGCAGCTGCCTGAACAGCGACAGGCCGGTGTACACGTACACGCCGTCGCCCAAGGGCGCCACGAGCAACCCACCGCGCTTCGGTTCCTCGCCGGGGTCTGCGCTTTCCAGTAAAGGCCGATAGCGTGCGTCCCACTCGTACGGGAAGTACAGGCCTCGCTCTTGCACCCAGCCTTCGAAGTCCTGTGGCCCGATCCGATTGGGCCTGTTGAAGGCCGGGTGGTCCGTCGCCAGTAGCGTTACAGGCGCCAGCTCGTCGCTCACACGATCGTGCGGGCGGCGCGCCTGCAGTGGAT
>JBDHKT010000188.1:0-4739 GCA_039586255.1 Gemmatimonadota bacterium
CGGCCAGGCTAGAGACTGCTACAAGATGTAGACCCGGAATGCGGCGGGCAAACGAGGCGGGAAGTCCAACAAGGCAACGGGCCGATCTCACCGTTGACAACCGCGAAGTCAGAACATAGGGTGGATGTACTCTCAGAAAAGACCGAAGAACCGCGCAGTCGCCCCAACCACACGCGTAGTTCAACCGGTCCTCACCCTGTAGATGATCGGCGCGAGTCTCTCCGCGTTGTCAAGAGCGATGTACCTCCCCCAGTGTACTTGTGTTTTCCCGAATGACTCGGAGGTGTGCCATGAATCTCTCGGCCACGTCCCGCTCGCTCACGCTCTCGATCCTGCTGCTTGTCGCGGCGACCGCATCGCCGGCGCTGGCCCAGGATGAAGTCCCGGAGGGCGGCGTCCAGCAGAGTACCCACACCATCAACCTGCAACCAGGGGAGACATTCGAGTTCGATGTACCGCTCTGGGGTGCCGGCACGCAGGTGACCGTTGCTTTCGCGCCGGCACAGCGTTTCGCGCCGGTAACGATGCAGCCGCGCCAGATCGAGAGGGCGCAGCCCCGCCCGCTAGGTACCATCGAGGGCTCGATCAGCACCGGCGTCGCCCGCCAGGCGACCGAGACGAGCGCGTTCAGCTTCCAGTTGCGGATAGGCACCCAGACCAGGGCGGCCGATCCCGCCCTCAGCGGACTGAGAACCTTCGTGGCGACGGTGGGAAGGCTGCTGCGGGGCGCTCCGACGAGCGGCCTTGGGTCCCTGCGCAACGTCTCCGACCGGCCGCAGAGAGGCGAAGTTCGGGTTCAGTCGGTGGACGTCGCTGCGATGAACCGGCTGACGGCCGAGCGTCAGAGAGCCGCGATTCAAGAATCGATCGAGGGGAGCGATCCCGACCTCATCTTAACGCTCAACCATACCCTGCAGCGACATCTGGCCGGCTATCCGGGCGGGAAATCGGAGTTCGAGACCCAGCTGTCGGAGATGTTCGCCGAGGTCGGTGTGTCCAACTCATTCGTCCGCACGGTCACCCAGAGCATGCAGCCGTTCGAGGCTCAGATACAGGCCAACGTGCGGAACCCACAACTGCAAGAGCTCACCGCAGAACAGCCGGTGGGCATGCCGATAGTCCGCACCGTCCGCGCAGTGCGGCCGGCGCAAGTAGAGCCCCCGGAATTGGAGGCCCTGCCTCAGTTCCGCGAGATCGAGCTGCCAGAGCCCGCTCCGCAGGACAGCCTGCAGCTCTTCCGCATCTATCTCGCGGCGATCAAGTCACACCGCTGTGCCGACGACGCCGGTTGGGAGTGGGGCTGCGACGAGGAGGAGCCGTACGTCGTCTGGTCCGCCGATTCGCCGGACTACATGCGGCGCGGCGTGACCGACAAGGCGGGGAACATGGTGCGCAACAGCGAGCGGTTCCTGACCGGCAACACCAACGTATTCAGCGTCGTCGATGCATCGCCGGAGCACCGCCGGCCGACCTACCCGCTCATCTACCTGTATCAGGTCATCGAGTCGGATCCCGGGGGGCCGTCCACCGCGGACTTAAGGGAGGCGATAGGAGCGGGGGTGGCGACGGCGTTAGCACTCTACATGGGCGACTTCACGTCGCTTATCGCCAGCGGTATAGAGGCGCTGAAGCAGACCACCGACTATTTCATGAAGCTGGCGGCGCGCGGCGACGACCTGTACCCGATCATGATCGCCGTGTTCGACGAGGGCAGGTTCTTGATCCTGACCTCGGGCAGCTCGCCGGGTCCACTCGATGCCAACCTGTTCGAGAGCGCCGGCGACTACAACAAGTTCGCGATTCGTGTTCCCGTGGTTAAGAAGGGCGGGAACGACCAGTGGAGCCTGGTCTATATCATATCACGTGAGGCCGTTCCGCCGCCGGACGTGGCGATGGGGACACTCTGCTCATTCCAGGCGATGCAGGGTCCCTACTACATACGGCACCGATCTTACCGCGGCGAGGTCACACCGGTGGCGACGACGCTCGATCGACAGGACGCCACGTTCAGGATGGTGCCCGGCCTGGCCGACAACGATTGGGTCTCGCTCGAGTCGGTGAACTATCCGGGGCACTACCTGCGGCATCAGAACCTCGAGTTCCACCTGCACCAGGCGAGCGACGATCAGCTGTTCAAGGAGGACGCGACCTTCCGGATTGTCCCCGGCATGGCCGGCGCGGACTTCGTGACCCTGGAGTCCTACAACTACCCGGGGCACTACATCTACTGGACGGACGACTGGAAGCTCAGGCTGGGTGACTTCTTTTACAACTTGCCCGACTACTTGAAGTGGCAGCCGGCCGGGCAGGCTCTCTGGCGACAGGCGGCCACCTTCAGAGTTGTCGATCCGCTGACTCAGCAGTAGGGGGCGGCCCGTCTGACTGGAAACGCAGCGACACCGGGTCGACCGTCCAAGTGCGTGCGGGGGCTACTCCGCTCTCAGCGCCTGGTTGGGGTCGACCCGGATCGCCCGCAGCACGGGCACGGTGACGGCGGCAAGGGCGACGGACGTCATGATGAGCGCCCCAGCGGCCAAGTACAGAGGATTGAAGGGACTGATACCGAAGACCAGGCTTGACGTCAGACTTGCCGACAGGATCGACCCGACGAGCCCAATGACCAGCCCGAGAAACACCAGACGCAGTCCCTGCCGCAGAAACAGCCCCATGACCTTGCCGCTGTCGGCCCCCAGCGCCACCCGCACACCGACCTCGTGCGTTCGCTGGGATACGTAGTACGACATCACTCCGTAAGTCCCAGCCACCACCAGGATCAGCGCCGTCACGGCGAAGAGGGTGACGAGCAGCGTGTAGAAGCGCCGGCGCTCGTTCGCACTCGTCACCACATAATCCATCGTGCGGACTCCGGAGAACGGTATCTGGCTGTCTATCTCGCGAACGGCCTGCCGCAGTGCCGGTACCAGAGCCTGCGGATCACCCGCGGCTCGTACGACCAGTCGCGTGTACGACCAAAGCTCAGCGCTGTGGGGAAAATACATCTCGGGGAGCGGTGGGTACTCTAGACCCCACTGCCGAACGTCGGCGACCACGCCCACGACGGTGGCGATCCACTCGGGCGGCTCGCCGTTTTGGCGAACCCGTTTGCCCAGCGCACTCTCGCCGGGCCAGTAGCGATCCACGAACGCCTGGTTGACGAGCGCGATCCTGTCGGTAGCGACGTCCGCGTGGGTCGCGTCGCGCGCTTCCAGCTTCCTGCCCGACAGCAGGCCTACCCCCATCGCATCGAAGTAACCGGGACTGACGTACGAATACTCGACCAGCGGCCGCCGCGCCTGCGGATCGAACGTTTCTCCATCCACGAGGACCCAGCCGTTGTTACCCCCCACCAGCGGCAGCTTGTTCGTCGCCGCCGCGTGTTCGACCCCCGGCAGGCCCTGAATACGCTCGAGGAGCCGGTTCCAGAAGGCGACACGCCCGCCGGTCTCCTCATATCGCGGCCCGTTCAGCGGGATACCGGCGACCAGCACGTGTTCGGTGGTGAATCCCCGGGGAGTCCTGAGCACCTCGACGTAGCTCACGATGAGGAGGGCGGCACCGTTGGCCAGAACGAACGCCATGGCGAGCTGACCTGTTACCAGCATCCCGAGAAGGCGGTTTCGATTGCGCCCGCCCGCCTGACTGCCCCGCCCCTCTTTCAGGGCCCCGACCAGGTCGGTGCGGGACGCGAACAGCGCCGGCGCCAGACCGAAGATCAAACCGGTTGCCGCCGTGACGAAGAGCGAGAAGAGCAGCACCCACCCGTCGATTGTTATTCCATCGACCCTTGGGATGCTGGGGGGAATCAGGCCCTTGATGGCACCCATCGCCCCTAGCGCGATCAGCACGCCTGCCACGCCGCCCAACCCCGACAACACCATGCTCTCCGTCAGCAGTTGCCGGATCAGACGCGGGCGCGCCGCGCCCATCGAGGCCCGGATCGCCAGCTCGCTCGTGCGGGTCGTGCCCCGCGCCAGCAACATGCTGGCCACGTTCGCGCAGGCGATCAAAAGCACGAGCCCCACTACTCCCAGCAGCAGCACGAGAAAACTGCGAACGCCACCCAGGGCTCGCCGCATCAGCGGATCGATCCACACCTGGACCTGGGCATTGGTGTTGGGATAGGCCTCGGCGAGGCCGGCGGCTATCGCCCGCAAATCCGCCTCCGCCCGCTCGACCGTCACCCCGTCCTCGAGCCGGCCTACGGCGGCGAGAGAGTGCCAGCCCCGCAGACTGTCGTCCCGCGGGAGCACCAAAGGCGTCCAGAGCTCCGGCTCGTCGGACATCGAGCTCCACGGCTTCGGGAATTCGTACTCCGGCGGCATGACACCGATCACGGCGGAGCTCTCACCGTTGACCGTGATGCGCTTCCCGATGATGTCGGGGGCCGCCCCGTGTTGGCGTCTCCAGAGCGCGTCGCTGAGAATCACCACCCGGTGATTCCCATCGATTTCCTCATCGTCGGTGAACAGCCGCCCTAGCCTCGGCTGCAGACCCAGCGCCCGCAGCACGCTGGCCGTGCAACGCACCCCGAAGACTCGAGCTGCTTCTTCCTCTCCAGCCAGATTGACCCAGTCGAACCGATAGACCCCCATCTCCTTCAGCGAGTTGTTCTGTTCCCGCATGTCGAAATAGTCGGGAGATGCGAATGGCTGGTACGTCCTGCGTTCGGTCGGGGTCTCCCATATCGCCACGACCCGCTCGGACTCTGGGTAGGGGAGTGACCGCAGTATCAGCCCCTT
>JBDHKT010000189.1:0-8160 GCA_039586255.1 Gemmatimonadota bacterium
CGTGACGATGACGATCGAGCTGATCATGCAGATCGCGATGGAAGACGGCTTGCGGTTCGCGATCCGCGAGGGCGGCCGCACGGTCGGCGCCGGCGTCGTAACGAAGATACTGGAGTAGAGTAATCAGTCATCAGTAATCGGTAATCAGTGAATACCAATGCCGCTACTGATCACCGATTACTGATCACTGATCACTGGTAGTCAAATGGCTGACAATCGAATAAAGATCACGCTCGCTTGCACGCAGTGCGAGTCGCGCAACTACAACACGACCAAGAATCGGCAGAAACACCCGGAGCGGGTCGAGTACAAGAAGTACTGCGTGCGCTGTGGCAAGCACACGAAGCACAAAGAGACTAAATAGCGGTCACCGCAATGTTCGAGCGACTGAGTCAGTTTCGCGTGTTCCTCGGCACCGTCCCGCCAGAGATGAAGAAGGTCACCTGGCCGGACTTGGAGCAGCTGCGCAACGCCACGGGTGTGATCATCATCTTCGTGCTGATCGTGGCGGCCATCATCGGTCTTATGGACCTGGTATTCCGCCAGCTGGTTGACGTAATAATCAGCACCCTGGGTGCTTGAGGACGAATGAACGATCAGGCTACCGAGCAAGCTGCCAGGTGGTACGCGATACAGACGTACGCGGGCCACGAGAACAAAGTCAGGACTCTGATCGTTCGTAAGATCGAGGAGGAGGACGGAGACTCTGTCGAGGAGAAGGAGATCCAGGAAGTCCTCGTCCCGACACACGATGTCGTAGAGGTCAAGGGTGGCAAGAAGGTCGCCAAGAGCAGGCGGCTTTATCCCGGTTATGTCCTGGTCAAAATGGTCCTCAACGAGAGGACGCTGCACGAGATCAATAACATCCAGGGCGTGATCAAGTTCGTCGGCGGCGGCACGATGCCACAGGCGCTGCGGGACGACGAGATCAACAAGATTCTCGGCGTCGAGACCGCCGCCCAGGAGACGGATCTCGAAGAAGAACAGCGGATTCCTTTCTACGTCGGACAGTCGGTCGAGGTTGCGGAAGGCCCATTTTCGGACTTCGCGGGCACGATCCAACACATCGACCAGGAGAAGGGGAAGGTCAAGGTTCAGGTCTCGTTGTTCGGCAGGTCCACTACGATCGAGTTGGACTATACGCAATTGAAGGGATACTGAGGAGGAGTGATCAGTAATCAGTAATCGGTAACCAGTAGCTACTGATCACTGATAACTGATCACCGATCACTGCACCAAATGGCAAAGCCCAAGAAGAGAGTAATCGGATTCATCAAGTTGCAGGTCCCCGGTGGTCAGGCGACCCCGGCGCCCCCTGTTGGCCCCGCTTTGGGCCAGCACGGTGTGAACATCATGGACTTCTGCAAGCAGTTCAATTCTAGGACGCAGGGGCAGCCCGGCATCCTGATACCGGTGGAGATCGAGGTTTACCACGATCGCACCTTCAGCTTCATCACGAAGACGCCGCCGGCGGCGGTGTTGCTGAAGCGAGAAGCGGGGATCGACAAGGCGTCCGGCGAGCCGAATCGGACCAAAGTGGCGACGGTGAGCCGCGATCAGGTAAAGAAGATCGCGGAGATCAAGAAAGAGGACCTCAACGCCGCCTCGGTCGAGGCCGCAATGCGGATGATCGAGGGCACGGCGCGTTCGATGGGAATCGTGGTGGCTGACTGATGCCTAAGCATGGGAAAAGATATCGCGCGGCGTCCGAGTCGCGCGTAACGACTCGGTTCTACGGTGTACGCGAAGCCCTGGAGATCGTCAAGCAGGCGGCCACGGCGAAATTCGACGAGACAGTCGACACCGCTGTTCGCCTCAATGTCGACCCGAGGCACGCCGACCAGATCGTCCGCGGCACCGTCAACTTGCCGCACGGCACGGGCAAATCGATACGCGTGCTGGCTATCGCCGAAGGCGACAAGGCGCGAGAGGCGCAGGAAGCGGGTGCCGACTACGTGGGAACGGAGTACATAAAGCAGATCCAGGACGGTTGGCTCGATTTTGACGCCGTCGTCGCGACGCCGGACACCATGAGGGAAGTCGGTAAGCTGGGCCGGGTCCTCGGACCGAGGGGGCTCATGCCGACGCCCAAGGCCGGCACCGTGAGCATGGATATCGCCAAGGCGATAATGGAGCTCAAGGCCGGGCGCATCGAGTTCAGGGTCGACCGTACCGGCAACGTCCACGCGCCGATCGGCAAGGTGTCGTTCGACCTCGAGATGCTCGAGGCGAACTTCAAGGGCTTTATGGACGCGGTGATCCGGGCCCGGCCCGCCGCGGCAAAGGGCGGCTACGTCAGGGCCGTCACGGTTTCCAGCACCATGGGTCCGGGAGTCAAGATCGAACCGACGCAATTCCGCAAGACGGCCTGAGCGAGAGAGAACTGAGCGGTCATGGCACAACGTACGAAGAAAGAAAAAATTCAGCTGACCGCCGAGCTGATCGACACACTCGGCGCGTCGGATGTCCTCTATTTGACCGACTTCACGGGGCTCAACGTCAAGGAGATCACCGAGCTCCGGCGCCGGTTCCGCGAGGCGGGCTACCGCTTCATCGTGGTCAAGAACCGTCTGGCGCTCCGGGCGATCGAGCAGCTCGACCTGCCCGATATCACCGAGTACCTGCGGGGCCCGACCGGCTTCGTCGTCGGCACCGACGACCCGGTCGCCCCGGCGAAGATGCTGCGCGATTTTGCCAAGGAGAACGAGGACCGGCCGACGGTGAAGATCGGCGTCGTCGAGAACCGCGTCGTAGGCGCCGACGAGGTCATGACTCTGGCCGCTTTGCCCTCGCGCGAGGAGTTGCTGGCGGGGATCGCCGGCTCGCTGACCGCGCCGCTGGCAGGAATCGTGGGGGTCCTTGAGGGATTGCTCCGCGACATCGCGTCCATGATCGAAGAGGTGGCGAAGAAGCGGGGGAGTGATCAGTAATCAGTGATCGGTAAACAGGACCTACTGATCACTTTACTTACGGCTCGAGACTAGAAGACGTTAACTGAAACCAGATAGGGACCCATGAGCAAAGTCGAAGAGATTCTTGACGCGATCGGCTCGCTGACCGTCCTCGAGGCGTCGGAGCTGAAGAAAGCGATGGAGGAGAAGTTCGGTGTAAGCGCTGCTGCCCCCGTCGCGTTGGCGTCCGCTGTGCCGGGCGCTGGTGGCGGTGAGGCGGCCGAGGAGAAGTACGAGTTCGACGTTGTTCTCGCCGGCATCGGTGACAAGAAGATCCAGGTCATCAAGGCGCTGCGCGAGGTGACCAGCCTTGGCCTCAAGGAGGCGAAGGAGCTGGTCGACAGTGCTCCGAGCACCATCAAGGAGGCCGCATCCAAAGAGGAGGCAGAGCAGATCAAAGGCAAGCTCGAAGAGCAGGGCGCTACCGTCGAGCTCAAGTAGGGCTGAGGGGTTCCCGGTCCGGCGGTGAGGTCGCCGCCGGTGAAGTGGTGCACTGAAGACGAGGTGACGGCTCCTCTGCCTATGCCGCTTGCGTGGCGTGAACACAACTTGTGCCTAAGAACACAGAATGCCTAAGAACACAGAACCCCGCGACCCAACGGGACGAGGGAGGATTCTGTGCTTTTTCGGGCCTCCTACTGTCTCTGTCGACTGAGAAGTGGCGCCGCCACGGCGTTTCGACGGCGCGACCGTGGTCGGTGGCACACGCTGGCCGTGCACTTTCCTTGGAGGTATAGACGTTGGCCAAGACGATGATTCCGGAGATGAAGACCCGCGATGCCCTAACCGCGGGCGCCGGTAACGGCAAGAGCGATGTGCCTGTAATCTCGTTCGCGCACCTCGCCACGGCGATGGCGATGCCGAACCTGCTCGACGTTCAGCGTGAGGCGTTCGACGCCTTGCTCGAGCGGGATGTCGAGGAGGGAGCGGGACGCGATTTCGGGTTGGAGCGCGTATTCAACGAGATCTTCCCGAGCGCCGACAGCAAGAAGAACTTCTTGCTCGAGTTTGTCAGCTACCAGCTCGGCGAGCCGAAGTACACCGTCGAGGAGTGCATGGAGCGCGACATGACCTACGGCGCTCCGCTCAAGGCGACGCTCCGCCTCGTCATCAACGAAGATGTCGACGGTGAGAAGCGGCCGCGGGACATCCTCGAGAAAGAGGTCTATCTGGGTGAGCTGCCGCTGCTCACCGAGCAGGGGACCTTCGTGATCAATGGGGCCGAGCGTGTGATCGTCAGTCAGCTGCACCGCTCGCCCGGCGTGGTCTTCGAGGAGACGATCCACCCCAACGGCACCAGGCTCTTCTCGGCGCGGATCATCCCGTTCCGGGGCTCGTGGGTCGAGTTCTCCATCGACATCCACGACATCGTCCACGTCCATATCGACAAGAAGAAGAAGTTCCCGGCGACGGCGCTGTTGCGGGCGTTCGGGCACGGGAGCGACCCGGACATCCTGGATCTGTTCTACGGCGTCCGGGAGTTGAAGGTCGAGGAGGTCGCCGGCGACCGGGCAATCCGTCGCGAGGCCGCGGGCACCTTGCTCGCTGCCTCGGTGCCGAACCCGGCGTACGAGGGCGAGCCCGAGAGCATCGTGCTCACCGGCTTCGACCTCGAGGAGGACCAGGGTTGGCTGGCCAGCGATCAGCGCCATCCCGAGACCGGGCGCCTGCTCGGCGGTCTGGGCGACCCGATCAACGCCGACCTCATCAACCGTCTCATCGAGGTCGGCATCGAAGAAGTGCCGATCCATAGCGACCCCGACGCCTTCATCGGGCGCCGGGCGGACGAGCTCACGCCCGAGATGATCAGCCAGATCGAGAGCGCCGAAGTCGATAAGATCTGGGTGTACTCGACGCCGATCCGCATTCCGTTGCGCGGCCGCTACGAGGACCTCGCGAACCGACGCGACTGGAGCCAGGATCCGCGACTCGCGGCCGACGTCGTCGACGCCGGCACCGGCGAGATACTGGCCGAGGTGGGCGCCGCGTTCGACGCCAAACTGTTCGAGCAGCTCGCCAAGAAGGGGATTCGTTACGTCCTCGTGTTCACCGGTGGCGCACGCGGCGAGTCACCGCTGATCAAGAACACGCTGGAAAAGGACCCGACCCACGGCGAGCCGGACGCCCTGTACGCCATCTATTCGCTGCTGCGGCCGGGCGAAGCGCCGAACCTCGCTACCGCGCGCACGGCGATCGAGCGGCTGTTCTTCAACCCGAAGCGGTACGATCTGGGCCGGGTGGGACGCTATAAGATCAACCAGCGGCTACGCGACACTTTCCGGCTTTTGAGCGTGGAACCGCCGACCTCCGAGACAACGATTCTGACGGTCACCGACTTCATCGCCATCGTCCGCTACCTGATCGAGCTGCACGAGGGCCGCGGCTACGTCGATGACATCGACCATCTGGGCAACCGACGCGTGCGATCGGTAGGCGAGCTCATTGCCAACCAGTTCTCGGTAGGGCTGTCGCGGATGGCGCGCCTCGTTCGCGAGCGCATGTCGATCGCCAGCGACCCTGAGCAGATCAACATCGACGACCTGGTCAACGCCCGCACGGTTAGCGCGGTGATCCAGTCGTTCTTTGGCTCCTCGCAGCTGAGCCAGTTCATGGACCAGACCAACCCGCTGGCCGAGTTGACGCACAAGCGGCGACTCTCGGCGCTGGGCCCCGGCGGCCTCACGCGGGAGCGGGCCGGGTTCGAGGTCCGCGACGTCCATTACTCGCACTACGGCCGCATGTGCCCGATCGAGACGCCGGAAGGCCCGAACATCGGGTTGATCACCAGCCTCTCGACCTACGCGCGGATCAACAGTCTGGGCTTCATCGAGACGCCTTACCGCAAGGTTGAGCAGGGCAAGGTCAGCGGCGAAATGATCTGGCTGACGGCAAACGAGGAGGAGGAGTTCGCCGTCGCACAGGCGAACGCCGAGCTCAACCCGGACGGCACGTTCGTCAACCCGCTCGCTCTCTGCCGGCAGGCCGACGACTACCCGCTGCTGCCGCCCGAGCAGATCGACTACATGGACGTCTCGCCCGATCAGCTCGTCGCGGTGTCGCCGGCGATGATCCCGTTCCTCGAGCACGACGACGCGAACCGTGCGCTCATGGGCTCGAACATGCAGCGCCAGGCCGTGCCGCTCCTGTTCCCGGCGCGGCCGCTCGTTGGGACCGGTCTCGAGGACAAGATCGCTCGCGACTCGGGTGCGGTTGTGGTCGCCAAACGGGGCGGCGTCGTCACCCAGGTGAGAGCGGACGAGATCATGATCGACACCGGCATCTCGAGGCCTGGTGGCGACGAGCCGCTCGCCAAGTTGAGCCAGTTCGACCGTTACAAGCTCAAGAAGTTCTGGCGTACCAATCAGGATACGGCGATCAACCAGCGGCCGCTGGTCAACGCCGGCGACCGAGTCGAACAGGGGGACATCATCGCCGATGGCGCCTCCACCGACCGCGGCGAGCTGGCCTTGGGCCGGAACCTGACGGTCGCCTTCATGCCTTGGTACGGCCACAACTTCGAGGACGCCATCGTGATCAGCGAGCGTCTGGTGAAGGATGACGAATACACGTCTATCCACATCCAGGAGCTCGAGCTGCACGTGCGCGACACGAAGCGTGGCATGGAAGAGATCACGCGCGAGATCCCCAACGTCTCTGAGGAGGCGCTGAAGGACCTCGACGAGCGTGGCGTTGTCCGTGTCGGCGCCTCCGTCAAGCCGAACGACATTTTGACAGGCAAGATCACGCCCAAGGGCGAGACCGAGCTGTCGCCGGAGGAGAAGCTGCTGACGGCCATCTTCGGCGAGAAGGCAAAGGACGTAAAGGACAGTTCGCTTCGCGTGCCGCCCGGGATGGCGGGCACCGTGATCGATGTGAAGATCTTCTCGCGGCGCATCGATGATGCACTGCTCGAGAAGGAACACGGCGAAAAGATCGGACTGCTGCGCGAGCAGGAGCGTGATGAGATCGCCCGAGTAACCGAGGTGCGTGACGAGGAGCTGCGCGAGCTGCTTACGGGGCAGACGGTGCAGCTGTTCCTGAAGCGCGGGACTATCGAGCCCTACTTCAAGGAGGGCAAGAAACTCGCCGACCGTGTGGTCGAGGAGCTCGAGTTCTCGAAGCTCGACCTGACTGCGCTCAAGGTGAAGAGCGCGGGGGCGAACGAGAAGGTCCGGCGCGTGATCGAGGAGTCGCGCCAGCGAATCGAGCGGATTCGGGAAAAGACCGAGGAGTCGATCGACAAGGTCCTGCAGCCGGATGAGCTCTCCCCGGGCGTCGTGCAGCTGGTCAAGGTGTACATCGCCGAGCGCCGCAAGGTCGCCGTCGGCGACAAGGTCGCCGGCCGCCACGGCAACAAGGGTGTGATCGCTCGGATCGTGCCCGAGGAGGACATGCCCTTCCAACCCGACGGCACGGCGGTAGACATCGTACTCAACCCACTGGGTGTGCCGTCGCGAATGAACGTCGGGCAGATCTTGGAGACGCACCTGGGCTGGTGCGCCAGGATCGTCGGCTTCGAGGCGAAGACGCCGGTCTTCCACGGTGCCACAGAGGACGAGGTCGGCGTGCTGCTCAAGCTGGCCGGCGTCCGCTGGGCACACGACTGCCTGAACATCCGCTCCGCTCAACCGCCGTTGCTGACCGATGTGCATATCCGCGAGTTCATCAACGCCCTGCGGGGCGACGTGACGCGGGCTCGCTCTCGGCACGGCGACGGCACTCGCCCCTCGGGCTCAAACCTGGGGCTGGGCCGCACCCTCGATTCGTTGGCGGCCGAGACGGGTTCGAAGCTGGTCGGCGATTACCTGGGGGAGCTGCGCGATTACGTCGTCGACGCGTGCACCGAGCTGGCGGAGCGTTCCGGCGAGACGAGCCTGGACAAGGCAGGTCTCGATGCGGCGGCCAAACTGTCGAAAAAGAGATCGGTGAAGGAAGGACTCGACGAGGCGCTCTCGGAGATCCTCTCGCGGGCCGGGCTGACGCCGGCCGGCAAGATGCGGCTACGCGATGGGCGCACAGGCGAATCCTTCACCATGGAGGTGACGGTCGGCAACATCTACATGATGAAGCTGGCTCACCTGGTGGACGACAAGATTCACGCACGTTCCATCGGGCCGTACTCGCTGGTCACCCAGCAGCCCCTGGCCGGAAAGGCCCAGTTCGGCGGTCAGAGGTTCGGCGAGATGGAGGTCTGGGCACTGGAAGCGTA
>JBDHKT010000190.1:0-4700 GCA_039586255.1 Gemmatimonadota bacterium
AACCTGGGGGAGGTCGAGCCGAGCCTGGCGGGCCCCAAGCGCCCCCACGATCGCGTCCCACTTACCCGGGCGAAGGCGGACTTCAAGAGCGTGCTGCCCGACCTCGCTCCGAAGGGCGACGGGGGAAGCGCCGACGAGCTGATCGCCGGCAGCGCGACACCGGTGTCGAAGAACGGCGAGCGCTTCGAGCTGAGCCACGGGTCGGTGGTCATCGCGGCGATCACGAGCTGCACGAATACATCGAACCCGTCCGTGCTGGTCGCGGCCGGCCTGGTAGCGAAGAAGGCTGTGGAGAGAGGGCTCACCACAAAGCCCTGGGTGAAGACGAGCCTGGCGCCGGGTTCGAAGGTCGTCACCGAGTACCTGACGAGAGCGGGGCTTCTGTCTTACCTGGAGCAGTTGCGCTTCAACGTTGTCGGCTACGGTTGCACTACCTGCATCGGAAACAGCGGCCCCCTCGATCTCGAGATCTCCACCGGCATCCGGCAGGGCGATCTCGTGGCGGTCTCGGTCCTATCGGGCAACAGGAATTTCGAGGGCCGCGTCCACGCCGAGATCCGCGGCAACTATCTCGCCTCGCCGCCGCTGGTCGTGGCCTACGCGCTGGCGGGCCGCATGGACGTCGACCTCTACAGCGAGCCGCTGGGCACGGGGCGCGACGGCCAGCCGGTTTTCCTCAAGGACATCTGGCCCAGCCGCCGGGAGGTGCAGGAGACGGTGGAGAAGGCGCTTCAGTCAGACATGTTCCTTAAGACGTACGCCGAGGTGTTCGAGGGCAGCGAGCAGTGGAAGTCTATGCCCGTTCCCGAAGGTGTCCTCTATGAGTGGGACGCCGAGTCCACCTACGTGAAGCATCCGCCTTTCTTCGAGGGGCTGACCCCGGAGCCGCCGCCGGTCGAGGCGACCAAGGGTGCGCGGGTGCTGGCCTACCTGGGCGACTCGGTCACGACCGACCATATCTCGCCGGCCGGCGCGATCAAACGGGACAGCCCGGCGGGCCGCTACCTCATCGAGCGCGGCGTCGAGCCGCCGGACTTTAACTCCTACGGCTCGCGACGGGGCAACCACGAGGTGATGATGCGGGGCACGTTCGCCAACGTTCGCCTGCGCAATAAGCTCGTGCCGGGCGTCGAGGGCGGGTTCACCCGTCACATCCCGAGCGGCGAGCAGATGTCGATCTACGATGCGGCGATGAAATACCAGGATGAGGGCACGCCGTTGGTCGTGCTCGGCGGGATCGAGTACGGCTCCGGCTCGTCGCGGGACTGGGCGGCGAAGGGTACGCGCCTGCTGGGCATCCGCGCGGTCATCGTCCAGAGCTTCGAGCGCATCCACCGCAGCAACCTGATCGGGATGGGCGTGCTGCCGCTGCAGTTCCCGGAGGGTGTGAGCGCCGAGTCGCTGGGCCTCAACGGCGATGAGACATTCGACGTCGAGAGTCCGGAAGGGAAGCGGGAAGTGAAGGTAACTGCGAGCAAGCCGGACGGCACGACGATCGAGTTCAACGCCACTTTGCGGATCGACACGCCGCAGGAGTTCGAGTACTACCGGCACGGCGGTATACTGCACTATGTGTTGCGGCAGCTGGCGCAATCTTAGACGACTTCCTGCGCCCGACGCTATGGTCGATTAAAGTCGCTGATCGGCGTCCGGCGCCGCGCCTGGAACTCTGGCCCGAATTGTGTAGTATTGTGGGACTATGAAGCGGATATGGGCTCTCCTTCTGCTCGTGGCCCAAGTAGGGCTACTGACCGGAGCCGCGTTGTCGGCTAACCACGACGGGCATGGCGACCATGCTTGCTGCCATCGGGTGAACGCGCCGGTGGAACGGGGAACCGTCGGCGAGCAGGCCGAGTGCGGGCATTGCCCAGTTGATGAGTGCGCCAGCATGTCGAGATGCGCGGGGACGGTGACCGCGATGATCGCGACCGCGCACGTTCCGTTTGTGGAGGAATACGTACCTGCGTGGGAAGGCGAGCCAGCCTCTCGCGAGGTCACCGCCGCAGTACCCCCTATCCTGCCACCACCCAGAGCCTAGCCTCTCTCAAAACTGCATTCGGGAATCGCCCGGCAGCGTTTCTGCCGGGTGTGCGTGCACGTGCTTCACGCTGTGAGGGGCAAAGGTATGGCATTCAGAAGACTACTTCGATTGATGGCGACCGTTGTGCTCGGGCATCTCGTGGCGACGTCGCTGGCCTATAGTGCGGTAGTGCAGGATCCCGTGTGGCCGCCCGCGGACACGTTGCAGTTGAGCGACGTGATAGCGGCAGCGCGTGAGGCCAACCCGATGCTCCAGGCGGCGCGACTGCGCGCCGATGCCGCACAAGAACGCGTGCCTCAGGCGGGCGCACTTCCCGATCCGCACTTGCTGTTCGGGTTCATGAACCGGCCGGTGACGGACCTGGGAAGAACGGATCAGCCGATGACGATGAACTCCGTCTCGCTGATGCAGCGTTTGCCGTGGCCGGGGAAGCTGGGTTTCAGCGAAGACCGCGCGGAGCATCTGGCGGCGGCGGAAGTGCTTGAGGCTGAGGAAGTGGAGCGGCGACTGCTCGCCCGTGTGAAATCGGCGTACTACCGTCTCGCTTTCATGGATCGGGCGCTGATGATCATGGGCGAGACCCGGGAACTGCTGCGTGACTTTCTGCAGGTCTCGTCGGCGAGGTACGCGGTGGGCTCCGGGCTTCAGCAGGACGTGCTGCAGGCGCAGGTCTCGGTGGCCCAGATGACCGAGGACATCACGGTGGCGGAACAGGACCGCGTGGCCATGACCGCGCGCCTCAACGCACTTCTGGGGCGCGCCGCCACCGTGCCGGTGGGCGCGCTGGAGCTGCCGGTACCGGATGGTGATCTGCCCGAGGTGGTCGAGCTCATGGACCTCGCGGTTGCGCAGCGTCCGGCTCTGCAGGCGGCACGGCAGCGTGCGCTGGCGGCGGAGGCGGGCTACAGGGCGGCGCGGCGCGCTCTCTATCCCGACATCACGATCAGCCTCGGCTACGGCGCACGGCCGCAGTTCGATGATTTCGTGACTCTGATGTTCGGGATCAATATCCCGGTCTTCGCCGGCTCGCGGCAACTGGCAATGCGCCGCGAGATGCAGGCGATGCAGCGGATGGAGGAGGCACGGGAGAGGGACCTCTACAACGAGACATTCGCGCAGCTTGCGGAGCTTCGGGCGCAGGCAGTGCGTGCCCAGAATCTCTCCGATCTGTACCAGACGTCAGTTCTGCCGCAGGCCCGCGCCGCCGTCGAATCGGCACTGTCGGCCTACCGGGTGGGCCGTGTGGATTACACCACTCTGGTAATGAACGAGATGACCGTGAACCGCTACCAGATAGAAAGCGTGCGTCTTGCCGCAGAGTACCACCGGGCTGTGGCGCAGGTGGAAGCGCTGGTCGGCGCCACGCTGGGAGGTGAACGATGAAGAAACTGATAATGGCTCTGTTGGCGGGCTCCGTCGCACTCGGCGCTTGCGGCTCCGGGGAGGAGGAGTCGCCGATGCCGGGCATGTCCGCCGAGGAGCACGCCCGGATGCAGGCCGGCGGCACTCAGGGGGCCATGGACAGCACGGGGGCGGTGATGCGCCAGGCGGTGCACCTCAGCGCCGACCAGGAACGCGCTCTGGGCGTGGTTTATACGAGGGTCACCCGTGGACCGCTGAGTCGCACGATCCGCACGGTAGGACGCATCGAGGCTGCGGAGCCGAGGATCGCGGACATTACCCCGAAGATCGAAGGATTCGTGGAGAAGTTGTTCGTGAGCACGACCGGCGAGCCGGTGGGGCGGGGCCAACCACTGCTGACGCTCTACAGCCCGGCTCTGGTCGCCGCACAGGAAGAGTTGCTGACGGCGATGCGTCTGGCTGCAGAAGTGGATAGTTCGGCAGGCGAAGCTTGGCGCAACGCGCAGGCGATGCTCGAAGCCGCCCGCCGGCGGCTTGTCTACTGGGATATTACGTCGGAGCAGGTCGCGCGTGTGGAGCGCACCGGCCAGGCGACCAAGACGCTCACCCTGGTGTCACCTGTGAACGGCATTGTGCTGGAGAAGAACGTTCTGGAGGGTCAGCGCGTGATGCCGGGAGAACGACTGTACCGGATCGTCGATCTGTCGACAGTCTGGCTCGAGGGCGATGTCTTCGAGCAGGACTTGCAGTTCGTCGCTGAGGGGGCCCAGGCCCATGTCGAGGTCTCCGCCTACCCGGGCGTCCACATGATGGGTCGACTGAGCTTCGTCTACCCGACGGTCGATGAGCGAAGTCGAACGAACAAGGTGCGGCTCACCGTAGCGAATCCGGATGGGCGGCTCAAGCCCGGTATGTTCGCCACGATCTACATCGACGCCGAGATCGGTGACGCCGTGCTCACGGTCCCGATGGACGCGGTGATTCACACAGGCGAGCGCACGCTGGTGTTCCACCGGCACGAGGACGGCTCGTTGCACCCGCATGACGTGGTGGTAGGCGCGCGAGCCGGCGATCGGGTTCAGATCCTCACCGGACTCGAGGAGGGTGAGTTGATCGTGGGGTCGGCGAACTTCCTGATCGACGCCGAGTCGCGACTCGGAAGCAGCGGCGGCGACATGCCGGGCATGCAGCACGCTGGACACGGGTCGGCGGTGGAGCCGGAACCGGAGGGCAGCCAGGGGGAGCACCGCCATGATTAGCAAGATCATCGAATGGTCACTCCGTAATCGTTTCCTGG
>JBDHKT010000191.1:0-4698 GCA_039586255.1 Gemmatimonadota bacterium
GATAACTTCTACACGACGAAGGCGGAGGGTACGGGGCTGGGACTTTCGATCGTCCGCAGATTGATCATAGACCTCAACGGAACGATCCGAGTCGAGAGCGAGGAAGGGAAGGGCAGCTGCTTCACCGTTGAGCTTCCCGCCGGCGACGCGATGGCGGCACGCCAGGAAGGAGGGACGGAGCGGTGACTCTGGTGCTGGTGGTGGACGATGTTCCTGCTATGGCGGAACAATACGCGTACGACTTGAAGCGCGTTGGTGGATATGAGACACTGGTCGCTCTTGGGGGTGACGAAGCGCTCGACATCATCGCCAGCGAGGCCGTCGACTGCGTCATCCTCGACCTGGAGATGCCCGGAACCGATGGGTTCGATGTGCTCCGTACACTCAGGGAGCGTGCTATAGAAACTCCAGTCATCGTCTACACCGGCACCGGCAGCTACGACCGCTGCGTCCAGGCGATCAGGTTGGGTGCATTCGGGTTCATCGACAAAGCGGAGTCGCTGGAGCGTGTGGTCCAGGAAGTGGAGAACGCTCTGGAGCGCCTTCGCCTGCTCGCCGAGGTCGAGTCCCTGAAGCGCGACCTCGGAACCGATAGCCCGCTCATCGGCTCGAGTCCGGCGATGCGCAAGCTCAGGGAGGAGATCGCCCGGGTCGCCCCCGTACCCAGCCCGGTCCTCGTCGTCGGCGAGAGCGGCTCCGGGAAGGAACTGGTCGCCCGCGAGCTCCACCGCCTGGGGTCCGATTCCAAGAAACCGTTTGTCGCCATCAACAGCGCCGCCCTGCCCGAGAATCTAGTTGAAAGTGAACTGTTCGGTCACGAGCGCGGCGCCTTCACCGGAGCGAGCCGCACCCGCAAGGGCGCCTTCGAAGTCGCCGCCGGCGGCACGCTCTTCCTCGATGAGATCGGCGAGCTCCCGATGCCGGCTCAGGCGAAGCTGCTCCGCGTGCTCGAGGAGAACCAGGTCACCCGACTCGGCGGCGAACGCTCCATCAAAATCGACACGCGCGTCGTCGCAGCCACGAACAGGGATCTAGATCAGGAGGTCCAGGTGGGTCGCTTCCGCCGCGACCTCTACTACCGAGTCAACGTTCACGTCATCTCCGTGCCCCCGCTTCGCGATCATCTGTCCGACCTGCCCGAGCTCATCGACCACCTCCTCACCACCACCTGCGCCCGCTTCGGCGTGCGCAAGAAGAAGCTCGACCCGGGAGGGCTCGCGACCCTCATGTCCTGCCGCTGGGAGCAGAACAACGTCCGCGAGCTCAGGAACATCGTCGAACGCATGATCATCGCCACCAGCGGCGACCTGATCGGCCTCGAGCAGGTGCCGCCCGAGATCCGCGAGACCGCACCTGTCCATCCCGATTCCGGGAAGCGCACCTTCCAGGAGCTCAAGACCGAGGCGGAACGCCAGATCATTCTCACCGCCCTCGAGCGGAACGACTGGCACATCACCAACACCGCGAAGGATCTCGGACTCGCCGACCACGCCAGCCTCCTCAAGATCATGCGCCGCCACAGACTCAAACGCGACTGAGCTGTGTGCAGCCGGACACAAGCCCGGGCCCGGGGGCGTGTCCATCGGTACACAATCCGCCATCCGCACTGCCGCGACCTCAAACGGCCTCCCCATGTAACTTGTTGTAATATAACGTATTAGGTAGCCGCACCTCCGTCCGGCTCGATCTGGCCCTCCGCATGCCCTTAAGACCGGCGGAAGCTTTGATCGAGGACCGGCGCCAGCAGGCGCCCGCGTGAAGGAGGTGCATGATGAGGGTGAAAGGAATCGAGATTCACCGCTGGGCTGTGGGGATCGGCGTCACGCTGGCGCTGGTCGCAGTAGTCCCCCTGGCGGTGGTGGCGTGTGGGGGCGCCGAGCGACCCACGGCGGAAGCCCGAGAGGAGATCCGTGAACGGGTCCAGCCCCCGGACATCACGCTGCCACCGTCTCCCCCCGAGGCCGAGACGGTTCTGGCCTCTGAGGACACGTTCTACGAGGCGGAAACCATCGGGCCGCCGGAGCCGCCCATGGAGGTGACGTACGAGACCGCCGAGTCGGCGTTCCTGGAGGGACGGTACGAAGAGGCGGAGAGGCTCTTCACAGACTACACCGACCGTCGGCCGGAGAGCCCATGGGGCTATTACATGCTGGGGCTCTCAGCCTGGAAGGCCGGCCAGCTGGACCGCGCCGAGGGGGCGTTCGAGACTGCGCTGCAGCTCGATCCCGGTCACGTGAAGAGCCGGGTCAACCTGAGCCGTGTGCTGCTCGACGGCGGCCAGCCGTATGACGCGATGCTCAACATCGAGGAGGTGCTGGCAATCGATCCCGAGTCGAACGACGGGCTGCGGCTGCTGGGTCGTGCCAACAACCAGCTCGGCCAGGCGGAGCAGGCAATCGACGCGTACCGGCAGGCCATACTGGCCGACGACACGGACGCGTGGTCGATGAACAACATGGGGCTCGTGCTGATCGAGCAGGAGCGCTTCGGCGATGCACTACCGCCGCTTGCCAGGGCGGTGGAGCTGCGCGACGACGTGGCGATCTTCCAGAACAACCTGGGGGTCGCGCTGGAGCGGGCCGGCCACTTCAGGTGCGCGGAGGAGACCTACAAGTCGGCGCTGGCCATCGACAGCTCGTACGAGAACGCGAAGCTCAACCTCGCCCGCGTCGAGCTGCTGAGCGAGCCGGCCGATCTTCAGCCGATCGGCCTCGGCGAGCTGGCCCAGATCTTCATCGGTGAGTTGGAGGGCTGGCGCGAAGCGGTGGCCTACAAGGACGGCGGAAACTAGGCCCGACCTCCCCCGGGCCACTCAGGGGGCTCGCGTCGCTCTGCGATGCGGCCCCCTTCTCTTCGCAGCCCGCCTACCTCACCTGACAACGCGCGACCGGCCGGAGTGTCAGCTTCGCGTCCCGCTCCGGTGTGCCGCCGATCATCCAGTACCAGCCTTCCGATTCGGTGAGCGCGGCGGGCGGCGCATAAAACGACGACCGGCGGTCCGGTGTCCTGGCCTCGAGTGTTGCCATGCCCGGCCTGAACGGCATACGCAGACAGACAAGTCTATTCATCCCAACCGTGCCGATGTAGAGGTTGTCGACGTAGATCCGCAGCGTGCGGGTCCCGTCGTTTTCGAAGAGCAGCGTTGGGGCGTCGGGCGCTGATCCGTTCAGGGGTGCGACACCGCTAAGGCCTGCGATGACGACTATTGCGGCTAATCGTAGCAGCGACTTCATTGTTCAGTACTCCTGAATCTCTGTTTACCTCGTACTACTCGTACTAGTATGAAGAACCGACTGTGCGATACCTTTGTTCCGGTGACAGCTCTGCACGGGGACCTTCCGGGGCGCCTCGCTGGTATGAATCGACATGGTTAGGGCGCAAGCAGTGAAATATCTCATCCGCTTCTCGTCATCCGCTGTCCTGCTCGGGCTGGTTGCAGCGGTCACCGGCGGACCGGCCCTGGCGCAGGGGCCCGTCGTTAGGGCGGTGCTCTTCTTCTCGCCGACCTGTCCTCACTGTCACGAGGTCATCAACGAGGATCTCCCGGTCATCTTCGGCCGCTTCGGTGGTCAGCCGCGCCTCTACTTCGATACGACCGTGGCCCGCGGGCAGGTGGCGTTCTACGACGTCTCCAACGGCCAGGTCGAGATCCTGTTGGTCGATATATCGAAGCTAGAGGGGAACGTCGTTTTCCGGGAGGCGACGCGACGCTTTCAGATCGAGTCCACCGGTGTGCCCCGTCTGATCGTCGGTGACAGCGTCCTAATCGGCTCGGCAGATATCCCGAGGGAGCTTCCGCTGTTGGTCGAGAAGGGGCTAGCCGGGGACGGCATCGACTGGCCCGATATCTCCGGCCTGCAAACCGCGCTCGCCGCCATCCCCGGGCTCCCGCTCGCCGCCGCCGAGGCGGAGAGCGCCGCTGAGGGTGAGGCTGGCGCGGAAGCATCTCCCGAGGCGGCGGCGGAGCAGGCCCAGTCCGACTCTCTGGAAGGGGCGCCCCCGCAGGCCCCGGCAGAGACCGAGCCGGTCGCTGTGCCTGAGGAGGCGCCCGAGGGGCCAGCGGGCGAAGCGGAGGAAGCGGCACCCGAAGCCACGCCCGAGGAAAGTCCCACCGTCAGACCGCCGCTCGCCGCGTCGGAAGGTCCCGAGGCCGAACCCGCGCCGGCGCCAGGACCCGAGAGCGGGGCTGCAGAACCGACTCCCGTCGAGAGCGAGGACGCAGCAGAGGCCGACGCCGATTCGGCGCTCGCGGCGATCCCCGTATACAAACCGACGATGATGGAGCTTTACCGGCAGGATCCCGTCGGTAACAGCGTGTCGGTCCTGGTTCTCGTCGGCATGGTTCTCAGCCTGGCGATCGTCGGCCTTATGATGCGGCGATCGACCTCGGAGGGCCCTGTGACGATTGCCGTTCCGGTGATCGCCGCCATCGGCGTCGGGGTCGCCGCCTACCTCACCTACATCGAATCGAGCGGGGCCGCGGCGGTATGCGGTCCCGTCGGCGACTGCAACACCGTGAACCAGAGCGAGTACGCGATGCTCTTCGGTGTGATCCCGGTCGCTGCTCTGGGCCTCGCAAGCTACGTGGCAATCATCCTCGCCTGGTCGGTGACTCGACTTGGATCGAGCCCGGCGGCCGATTGGGCGAAGCTGGCTATTCTCGCAGTCTGCGTTATCGGTACGCTCTTCTCTATCTAC
>JBDHKT010000192.1:0-7444 GCA_039586255.1 Gemmatimonadota bacterium
AAGGCCGCCGATACCGCCCATTTTACCTCCTTGTCGGATCTTCGGAGTAGTGCCCGCGGGGGTAGAAGCCCCGCTCTTCCGTACGAGACGAGCAGCTCGCTTGTGTCGGCCGCGAAGGGTGCGCCGCGCCAGCGTCCTTGACGGCACGTAAGCCTTTCGATTATTGTAGTTTACCGCGTCCCCCACCCGTTTCCCCATACTCCTTTCTGGCCCATGCTCATGCAATCCGCTCGTATACGTGCGTCGCTCCTCGGCCTGGCAGGTGTCATCCTCGCGCTGACCGCCTGCGGCGGCGGAGGCTCAGGCGACACCGTGCGCTTCGGCGTGGCGGCACCTCTCGAGCAGTTCATCGGCTCACACGCGCTACGCGGCGCCGAACTGGCCCGCGACCAGCTCAACGCGGCGGGCGGAATCGATGGGCGAACGGTCGAGCTTGTGGCGATGACCGACAGCGCCAGCACGCGCCGCGCCGTGACTGTGGCCGACGAACTGTACACGGATGCCTCGGTGCTGGCCGTGGTCGGGCATGTCAATTCGGGCGCCACGCTCGCCGCCGCTCCGATCTACAACCGCGGCCTTTCCATCGTGTCACCCGTTGCCACCAGCCCAGAGATCAGCGATGCCGGCGAGTGGATCTTCCGCGTCTGCTCGAGCGATGTGGTCAACGCCGCGGGGTTGGCCGAGTTCGCGCTGCGCGAGTTGGGTACAAGGGCGGCGATCATCTACGCGAACGACCCTTACGGCCGCGGTCTGCGAGATGGGTTCGGCAAGGCTTACACAGGCGGCGGCGGTGCCCTGGTTGAGGAGTACCCATTTATCGAGGGCGGTACCACGGACTTTGAAGCCTATCTGATGGGGATCCGCGCCGCGCGACCCGACCTGATCTTCATCGGCGGCACCGACGTCGGCGCCGCGCCGGTCATCCGCCAAGCGCGCGAGATGGGCATCGACGCACCCTTCGTGGGCGGAGACGGGATCCTCGGGCTCGCGGCCCAGGGCCCAGCCTTCGAGGGGACCTACATCGGATTGCTCTACCACCCGGACGCTCCGGGTGGCGGGGGCCAGGAGTTCGTCGATGCGTATCAGGCCCGGTACGGTGAACCGCCCGACCACTTCGCGGCCCTTGGCTATGACGCCTTGATGCTGTTGGCAGAGGCGGCCAGCGAGGTCGGCTTCGAGCGGGCGAAGATACGCGACTACCTCGAGCAGGTCGGCAGAGCGCGCGAGGCGTTCCCGGGCGTGAGCGGACTTATCGCGTTCGACGAGAACGGCGACCCGATTGGGAAGAGTTTCGCTGTAGGACGTGTTTCCGGCAATGCCATCGAATTTGTGAGCGTAGAGGGTGGCTCATGATTCAGACTATTAGGGCTCGACAGGCCGGCGCGTTCCTCGTACTGCTCCTCGGCATGCTGGCCAGCGGGTTAATCGGCATCAGATCGCTCAACCGGCTGGCCGAGGAGTTCGACACCAGTATGGAGCAGGTCGCTCGGGTGACCACGATGGGCAGCAACCTGCAGCGGGACGTCCTCGAGTTGATCTTCGCCGCCGAAGGGTACCTGGCAAGCGGCGAGCGCAATCAAAAGGAGCGCTTCGCCCAGCTCGCCGGCCGGACCCAGGGTACGGCGAAGCTCTACCGAGAGTCGCAGGCTCTGTCCGCCCAGGACGCCCGTCTGATTGAACGCCTGACCGAAGCCCTCACGAGCCTGGAGGTGGAGTTCGCCCGCGCTCATGCGCTGTACGATGTCGGCCGCCGCACGGAGGCTCGCCAACTGGCCGACGAGCTGACGCCGCTGGCGGGAGACGTTGTCGGCCTGATCTCGGTACTCGGCGCACAGCAGGCACGGCTCCTCGAGGCATCAACCGCCGCCTTGGAGGAGCGTGCCAGAGAGCGATCCAGGTACGTGTTCGGCATCCTGCTGATCGCCCTGCTGGTCGGCGCCGGCCTGGCCTACGCGACCGTCCGCTCCATCGATCGCCCGCTCGCCCAGCTGGGCATAGCAGCCAAGCAGTTCGGTGAGGGCCATCTGCGCACGCGGGTCGGAACGTCGGGTATGCCGAAGGAGTTCGCCGATCTCGGGTTCTCGTTCAACGCGATGGCCTCGAGCATGACCGACGTCGCCGGGCAGGTGGTCTCCACCGCTTCCCAGCTCTCGTCTTCGGCAGCCGACTTCTCGTCTATCTCCGAGCAAGTTGCCTCCTCGACCCACGAGGTCGCGCTGGCGATGGGCGAGATATCGGAAGGAGCCGACAAGCAAGCCGACTCGTTGAGCGAAACGGCCGCGGCGGTGGTCGAGCTAAGGGACGGGGCCCTGAAGATCGAATCGGAAGCCAACCGCAACCGCAAGCTGAGTCATTCGATCCACGAGCAGACGGGCCAGAGCCAGGACTCGGTGCGCCAGGCGGTCTCGCTGTTGTTGACCCTCAAGGAGTCCGTGCACGGCTCCGCCCTGGAGTTCGAGGGGCTACAGGATGCCACCGACCACATCACCAGCTTCGTCAGGCGGATCGCTTCGATCGCCGAGCAGACGCATCTGCTCTCGCTCAACGCGGCCATCGAGGCGGCGCACGCCGGCCACGAAGGGCGTGGGTTTGCCGTCGTCGCCGACGAGGTCGGCAAGCTGGCGGCGGAAGCCGACGGGGCGGCGACCGAGGTGGAGGAGGTCGTCGCCAAGCTCCGCGAGCGGGTCGGCGCCGCGGTCGTCAAGATGCAGCAGGGCGAAGGCCAGGTCGTTCGGGTCGAGGGCGTAGCGCGTGGCGCCGAGGATGCCCTCGATGCCATCGCCGCCGGTCTGGCGAAAGTCGCCCAGGCCTCCGACCAAGCGCTGGCCACCGTAGAGCGTAGCCGGACCCTGCTCGACCAGGTGGCCGGTCACATCGAGTCGGTAACGGCGACGGCCACCGCGCACGCGTCCCGCAGCCAGGACGTGAGCGCCGCGGTGCAGGAACAGTCGGCGACGACCCAGCAGATCAGCGCCTCGGTGACCCAGCTCGTCGCCGCCGCCGAGGACCTGCGTCGCCTCGTCGGCGAGTGGGAGGTGTAGCGCCGGAGCGACCCGAGCGGACCGGCTCCACCCAAGCCCTTGCCGGGCGAACCCCGGCAGGGCTTTTCTGCGCCCCTGAGGCCCCGAAACTCCTCACCGCCGGTCTCGTATGGATTGTGGGGAAAGCCCGCCCTCCAGCGATGCAGACGTCTCAGGTGTTTAGGCTGGCGGGAGAAGCGCTTGCGCTCCACCTACGTGCCCCTTATTAAGACCACCGCCTCGATCCTAGGACGACGGACTTCCGGCCGAGGTGGCCATACGCATAGGAGCAGCGATTCCGATGAAGCGATTCACACTACCCATACTCGCGGTGTCCCTCTTGCTCGCCGCCGCTCCCGCCCAGGCTCAGCGGCTGCACTTCGGCTTGAGGGGCGGCGTCAACATCGCCGGCGCCGAGACGAAGGGAACCGCCTTCAACGGCGACACCGGCACCCAGACCGGCTATCACGTGGGTTTGATCGGGTTGGCGGACATCTCCAGCTGGTTCGCCCTGTCAACCGAGGTCTGGTATTCCAAGAAGGGCTTCTCCGAAGGCAATAGCGGTGTAGCCCTCGACCTGACCTACTTCGAGATCCCCGTCCTGGCGGTGGTCAAGCTCCCGCTACCCCTGTCGCCGCGCCTCTTCTCGGGCCCCGTGCTCGGCATCGAGTCCAGCTGTAGTGTGACCTTCGAGGGAGAGACGGAGACCTGCGAGAACGCCAGGCAGGGAGCGCCGCGTACGAAGGGCGCCGATTCCGGCATAATCTTCGGCGCCGGCTTAGGCTTCGACTTCGGTCCCGGCATGCTGACCGGCGATATCTGGTACAACCACGGTCTCACTGACATCAGCGAGGCGAGCGAGACCGTCGACTCGATCAAAACGCGCACCTGGTACATCTCAGCCGCTTATTTAATGACGCTCGGCAGCTGAATCGCGGGCGCAGGCTCACAATCACTATAGTAATAGAAAGGGCTCCCGGAGCGACCGCTCCGGGAGCCTTCGGTTCCCTGACCTGAATCCACTCGCCAGCTTGCGTCGGATCGAGCGTGCGGTTTATATGGCGCGAACTCAAAACGGCCCCGAGTGGTTTCAATTGGGAACGCAGTACACCCACGCTCAACGGACGATGAAGGAGAACGGCAACGGGATGGAGAAGGCAACGTTCGCTGCGGGCTGCTTCTGGGGAGTCGAGGGCGCCTTCAGCAAAGTCGAAGGAGTGGAATCGACACTCGTGGGTTACACCGGCGGACACGTCGACGACCCCGGTTACGAGGACGTGTGCTCGGACACGACGGGGCACACGGAGGCGGTACAGATCGAGTACGACCCGTCGAGGATCTCCTTCGAGCAGCTGCTCGAGATATTCTGGAACATCCACGATCCGACCACGCCGGACCGGCAGGGTCCCGATGTGGGATCGCAGTACCGCTCGGCCGTTTTCTTCCACTCGCCGGAGCAGGAGGTGGCGGCGCTCGCCTCGAAGGAGAAGCTCGAGGGCAGCGGTCACTTCAGCCATCCGATCGTGACGGAGATCGCGCCGGCGTCCGAGTTCTACCCGGCCGAGGAGTACCACCAGCGGTACTACGAGAGGCGGGGCCTGGACGGATGACGGAGGAGCGCGCGAGCCGGGGGCCGTCGCTTCTGCCGCGGGAGCACGGCGCCTATGCTCAGCTGTGGGCGCCGCTCCTGTCCTTCTAGTCGTCGGCATCATCGCCGTCTTCCTCGTCCACGAGCCGGTCATGGTGTTGAGTGGCGGACGCGGGGGTCGCGCGAAGCGCGAGATGGGACATAGGGCGCGCCGGCGCGGAGCCGTGCTGCTCACTATCGCTTCGGTTGCCGGGGCCGCCGGACTGTGGTTGGCGCCGCCAACCGCACGGTACTCGGCCATCGTCCCCGTCGCCCTGGGCGCGCTGCTGGCCTCGCTGACCCTCAGCCGTCAGGAGAAGACCCTGATCGGCGAGCTCCTGGCCTCGGTCGCACTCTCGAGCACGATGATACCGGTGGCACTCGCCGGAGGCGCGGGCCTTCGCGAGACCCTCGTCGCGTTCGTCGTCTGGTCAGTCGTTTTCTCACTCGGCACGATAACGGTGCGGGCCATCATCGCTCGGGCGAAGAAGGCGACAGGGCCGAGCCGGGCCGTGCACCTGGCTCCCGTGCTCAGCGCCGTCACCATCGCCATCGCCCTTGCCCTCGCCGTCGGCAGCGACGTTCCCGCACTCGCCGCCGCGGCCGTCGTGCCCACCGCGTTCGCCGCCCTCATCTTCGGGCTGCTGGGCGTCCATCCCCGCAACCTGCGGCGCATGGGATGGTCGCTCGTGGCAAGCAACGTCTTCGTGCTGGCGGCGCTGCTCGTCGGCCTCGGCTGAGCGGACGACCGAACCACGTCGTAGACCATTCGCGAGATATCGGCGATCAACTCTTCGGCGTAATCGTCGTGGCCTTCCCCGCCCTCCGTCAGAACCACGAGCACATAGACGTCTCCGCCGTCGAGATACACGATGCCACCATCGTGGCTGACGTAGTCCGGGATCCAACCCGTCTTGTGCGCCGCCCGCGCACCGGGCGGCAGGCCGGCGGGGATCTTCGTGTTGAATTCCTGGCGCAGCAGAATCTCGATCATCTGCCGGCCCGAAACACCACGCACCGCCCGGCCTTCGGCGATCGCGGTGAAGATCACGCCCAGATCCCGGGCCGTGGTCGTGTTGCTCAGGCCCGCACGGTACGCCTCAGTATCCTCCACCCCACGAAGAACCTCGATGGAGTCCGCGCCCAGCTCACGCATCGTCGCCGTCACCCGATCAGCGCCCACGTGCTCGATCAGCATGTTCGTCGCCAGGTTGCTGGACACGGTGATCATTAGCTCGCTGAGCCGCCGCACGCTTTCCCGCTGGCCGACCCGGCGATAGAGCGTCGTGTCGCTATCGTCCGGCGCGCCCAGCTCGTACGGCGAGCCGTCGACGATCGACTCGAAGGTCTTGGTGATCGTCAGGCTGTCGTCGAGGCTCGATAGCCCCGCCTCGTGATCGCGGAACAGCTGGATCATCACCGGCACCTTCATCATGCTCGCCGCGTGAACGCGAACGTCTGCGGCGATCGACAGCGAGTCACCGGTGACAAGATCCTTGAAATAGACGCCGACGACCTCCGCACCGCTCTCCGCGATGCGAGCCACGATGCGGTCGCCGAGCGCGGCAAGCCGGTCGCCGGCGCACCCGGCGGTGGCAACCGCAACGGCGGCGTGGAGGGCCAAGTGCCAGGCGCGTCGTGGAAGTGTGAATCGCGTTAGGGTCACTCGTCGCCACACGGTGTCGTGGTTTGATGGTACAGGGGCCGCGCCCTACGTTGCAGGTGAATTCTAATCCCGTCAATCGCCCCACAGCCGGAAAGAGCCATGACCCATCGCCGCGCCTTCATCAAGCAGCTGGCCGCCGTGGCCGGCGTCTCCGGGCTGGGAAGTCTGCTCGCGATCGAGGATGCGTTCGCCGAGGAGCTGAGTACGCTGCCCGGCGCCGCTGCAAACGGATCGGCGGCGCTGCGCGACCGCTACATGCTGAGCCCCGATGTCACGTACCTGAATCACGGGTCGATCGGGACGATCCCGCGGGCCGTGCACGAGGCACGGACCGCCTACCTGGAGATCTGCGAGAGCAACCCCTGGCTATATATGTGGGGCGGCGCCTGGGAGGAGCCCAGGGAGCAGGTGCGCGAGAAGGCGGCCGGCTACATCGGTTGCCGCCCAGCGGATCTGGCCTTCACCCACAACACCACCGAGGGGTTCAACATCCTGGCCAACGGGCTGCCGCTCGGCCCCGGCGACGAGGTGCTGTTCAGCTCACTCAATCACGCCGGCGCCGCTATCTGCTGGGACCACTATGCCGAGACCCGGGGCTTCACGGTCAAGCGATTCGACTTTCCGATCCTCGACGTGCCCGAGATGAGCGCCGACGACGTGCTCGACGCGTACGACCGGCACATCTCAGCGGCCACGCGCGTCCTGGTCTTCCCCCACGTCGACAACATCGTCGGCCTCCGCTACCCGGTGAAGCAGTTGGCGGCACTGGCACGGAGCAAAGGGGTCGAGATCGTCGCCGTCGACGGTGCCCAGACCGTGGGCATGGTCGAGCTGAACGTGGACGAAATGGGGGTGGACGCCTACTGCACGAGCACCCACAAGTGGGTGCAGTCGCCCAAGGGGCTCGGCCTCATGTACGTCCGCGAGGATCTGCAAGCTAGGCTTCGCCCCATGTGGGTGACCTGGGGCCAGGCCCGCTGGAAGGGGTCGGCCCGCATGTACGAAGACTATGGTACCCGCAACCTCCCCGAGGTCCTGACCCTCGGCGACGCCATCGACTTCCAGGAGGCGCTGGGCGGGGTGTGGAAGGAAGAGCGCTACGGTGAGCTTTGGGAGAGCTTCCGCCTCATG
>JBDHKT010000193.1:0-4665 GCA_039586255.1 Gemmatimonadota bacterium
CACCATCTACATCTTCTGCGACCGCGGCCCCGAGGAGGGCGTCGAGCGCATCGCCATCGGCGGCAACTCGCAGGGCGGCCTCTACCGCGTCGTGCGCGACCCCAGCGCCGCGACCGGCGCTGCGGCGGGCCAGGAGCGCAGGGCCGAGCCCTTCGGGCCAGACCAGTGGAATCTGCTGCCACCCGTCGTCGAGGCGTGCGATCCCCAGACCATCGCCGTGAACACCTCGCACAGCTTCGCCTTCTCCGATGGCTTGAGCGCCGGCGAGTGGGAGCAGATGGCCGCCGCGCTGCCGGAGGAGTACCGCGAGCGGGTCGTGCGCCGCGAGCGACTGGCTCTCGACTATATCTCCGAGCGCCTGCCCGAGATGCTGCCGGTCTTCATCGAGATGACGAAGATCGCACACGAGATCATCGCCACGGCGTTCTCGAGCAAAGTCATCACTCCCGGAATAACTCGTACGGAAGACGTGCGATGGTGGATGCGCCAGCGCCTGAACGACCTGGGGCTCGACACCTGGTTCCACGCCTCGGTGGAGGTCCAGCGCCGTGGCGGCGTCGAATCGTCCAACCCGGTGATCATGCACGGCGATGTCCTCCACTGCGACTTCGGCGTCACGGCGCTGGGACTCAACACCGACACCCAGCACATGGGCTACGTGCTGCGCCCCGGAGAGACCGATGCGCCCGAGGGGTTGAAGCAGGCGCTTGCCGCCGGCAACCGGCTCCAGGACTTCGTGATGGAAGAGATGGAGCCGGGCCGCACCGGCAACGAAGCCTTGCGAAGTTCGTTATCCCGGATGCACGACGCCGGCATCGACGGCACCGTCTACAGCCATCCAGTCGGCGATCACGGCCACGGCGCCGGCCCGCTGATCGGGCTCTGGGACCGCCAGGAAGGAGTCCCCGGCCGCGGCGACGTCCCGATACTGCCGAACACCTGGTACTCCATCGAGCTGCAGGCCACCTCGCCGGTGCCGGAGTGGGACGGCCAGCCGGTGCGCATGGCGCTGGAGGAGGACGCGTACATAGACGCCGACGGCGTGCGGCGCTGGGTGCTGCACCGCCAGGAGCACTTCCATCTCGTTCGCTAGGACGGCTGGCGAGCCCGCTGTTGGCTGGCAAGCGCTAGCGCCGCTATCTTGCGTGCCGTGCGGGGCCGGGCGGTGGACGGCCCCCTTTTTACCAGGCTGCATGCATCGCAGCGTTGTATCGCGAGCTGCAGATGAAAGTGCGGTGCCGCCGGACCAACACGGAGTGACGTGAGAATGTTGGGTCTCGCGTATTGGATGGCGGTTTTGGCATCCCTGTGGATTCCGTCGTCGACCTTCAGTTCAGCCCATGATCCACCGGGCGACACGAACGTACAAGCGGAAACATCAGCCGAAGAGGTCGTTGCTAAGTACCTCGAGGCCATAGGTGGAGCCGATGCCGTAAGGGCAGTCGTTAGCAAGCGGATCACCTACTGGGTCCACATGTTTGGCCGCGACGCATACCTGATGGAAAGAACCTGGACTAGACCCGGCAGCATGCGGACCGGCCGTCCTGGAGCGACTACATACACCGTCACTGAGGGAGAGAGGTCGTGGCGCGTCAGCCCCGAAGGACGACGGGAGTTGCCCGCTGTCGTCGCCGGATCCATGAGCAAACTCGCGGACATCGACGGTCCCCTTGTTGATCCGGTGGAAAAGGGTGTGACTCTGACCTATTCGGGAGTAGTGCGCTATGACATGACGGACTTGCACCAGGTCACGGTGACGTTCGCGGATGGCGTCCAATGGGAGTTCTTCTTCGATACCAGCACAGGTCTTCTCCGGAGAATGACGCATCCGTCTTTCAGAATGCTGAACGACCAGATCAGTAGAGGGCCTGATGCGCACATTTACTACTACGATTATCGATCTGTCGGACCAGTTTTGTACCCGCACCTCTGGATCCAGTCCACGGAGGACCACACGCATCTGTTTGTTGTCGAGGGTATCCAGCTACGAGAGTAGGTTGCACCGAAGTCCGGAGTCCTTCGAGAGGTTCACGTCATGGCTAGAGTTCACTGCCTGGGACTGACCCTGCTGGCTAGCTGCGTTCTGACGGCCGTATCCGGTCAAGCTCAGACCAGTCTCGAGATCGCACATCTCGAGGAGTGCAAGCTTGAGAGCGGGGCGGTTATCGAGGATTGCAGAATCGGATATCGCACCTTTGGAGCGCTCAACGTCGATCGCTCTAACGCCGTGTTGTTTCCGGCGTGGTTCTCAGGTACGAGTGAGCAGGTGGCCTGGTGGGTGGGGCCCGAGAAGTTTGTAGATGACACCCAGTGGTTCGTTATTGCGGTCGATCCGATTGGGAACGGGATCTCATCCTCGCCGTCGAATAGCACAAGACAGGCCGGCAGGGATTTCCCCGCCTACACCATGCGAGACATGGTGAACATCGAGTACCGCTTGGTGACCGAAGTACTCGATCTCAGTAGTCTCCATGCCGTAATCGGGATCTCCATGGGCGGGCTTGAAGTCTTCGAGTGGCTGGTGTCACATCCCACGTTTGTGGGCAAAGCCATCCCCATCGTTGGAACCCCGCGTACGAGCGGTTATGATCTTCTTCGCTGGCAGACAGAGCTTGAAGTCCTCGAAGCATCACAGCGTTGTGATTGCTTCGATGCGGGGAGGTTTGTGGCTGTGTGGGAAGCCCTAATTGGATATACGCCTGCGCATCGGAATGAACATATCTCACGGGGCAACTTCGTGGAGTACCTGGCTGGCCTTGGAGAGCGACAGTTCGACTCTCACGACCGGGCTAGCCAGATTCGAGCGATGTTGTCACACGACGTCACGGATCGGTTCGGGGGTTCGCTTGGGAACGCAGCGGCGGCAATCCAGGGGGATCTTCTGGTTGTAGTCGCAGAAGACGACTACAGCATTCACCCAGAGGCAGCAGTCACGTTCACTGAGTTGGCAAACGGCCAAATCCTACAACTGTCGGGTTCGTGTGGACATCTCTCGTTCAGTTGTGAGTCCGAGCGGGTTGCGGAGGCCATCAACGAGTTCCTCCGCAGGTAGCCCGCTCCGGCTAAACGCTGATCCGCTAGGCCGCAGCGCGGAGCATACGAAAGGAGTGCCGTCAAGACCGACCGGGAGGTTATCGTGACCAGACCCTGCGTGTTGTCCGCCGGCCTTGGCCGACGGCTCTTGGCTGGCCACCGAGTGGATCTGGAACTCCGATGCCCCCCGGGGCAGGGCGACACCGGCACATAGATGAGGAACAGGGAGATCGTGGTATGGACAAGCGTGTTGGGCTATTGCTAGTGCTCTTCGTGGTTGCCTGTTTTGGTGAGCGGGCGTCTCCTCCCAGAGGAATTGTGTTTGTATCGGTTCGCCCCCCCGAACACGAGGGCGAGGAGATCTACGTTATCAATCCCGACGGGACTGGGGAGCGTCGCCTCACGTATTCCAGCGATGGGAGGAACAGCAACATCCCACAATGGTCACCGGACGGGACGCGGATCGCCTTCGCGTCCAACCGGGAAGATGACAGTGGCTGGAGCAGCATCTACGTCATGGATGCTGACGGGACCAATGTTCGCCGTCTCACACCAGTCGGATCGCGTGACTACATGCCGATATGGTCGCCGGACGGCACGAAGATAGCGTTCATGTCATCCCGGGACGGTAATCCAGAGATATATGTGATGGACCCCAATGGCTCTGACGTGCAAAGGCTAACGGATAACGACGCATTTGATGCCGCGTACTTCTGGTCGCTCGATAGTCGGCGGCTCGTCTTCAGTTCGACCCGCGATGACGATGTTGCGATGATCTACATCATGGAATCCGATGGGAGCGATGTGCGGGCGATCGGTCCGGGCTTGGGCGGTGGCTGGGCGCACGATGAGCATCACCTATGGTTCATGGACTATCCTGCCTCGGAGACGAATGGCGTACCGTGCTACGGCGTAATGGATCTCGAGGGATCGGTCGTAGAGCAGTGGTGCGGCCCCAAGCCGAACCAGGGCCTCAAGCACGCCATCTGCTACTCCCCGGATAATACGCAGATAGCCTTCACGGCCCCTCCGGATGGCGAAGTGAGCTTTCCGGTGACCGAGGAGCAAATGGACAAACTCGAGCTCTACGTAGCTGATGCGGACGGCTCGAACGTGCGAAGGCTGACGTTCAACGATTACTACGACGGCCACTGCAGCCGGTAGATGACTGCGCCGTCCAGGGCCGACGAATGCACTGCACAGCAGTAAGGAGGGCAGACTCATTACGACATCGGAGACCGGCAGCGCCGAACGCCTTATCAGGAGCCAGCATGAGGAGGCGAATACGGCACTATCGAGGCGAGACCTGAATAGCGTGATGTAAGTCTACGCGGACGACGTGATCTCGCTGCCGCCCAACCAACCAGCGCTCGTCGGCAGGGCGGCCGTGCAGGCGATGTGGGAGGAAACGCTGACCGATTTCGCCATCGAGGTCTCGGTCAACGTTGAGGAGGTAGAGGTAGCGGGCGGCTGGGCGTTCGAGCGCGGCACTTTCAACATGAAGCTGAGCCCGAGGGCGGGGGGCGAGCCGATCGCGGATACCGGCAAGTACCTCGACGTCTTGCGGCAGCAGGCAGACGGGAGCTGGAAGTACGCACGCGTGTCGTGGAACAGCAGCCAGCCGGCCACCTG
>JBDHKT010000194.1:0-8477 GCA_039586255.1 Gemmatimonadota bacterium
TGATCTTGAAGAACCACTGGTCGAGGAAGCGCTGGGTCACCTCGGTGGAGCAGCGCTCGCAGCGACCGTCGATCACCTGCTCGTTGGCCAGGACGGTCTTGCAGGACGGGCACCAGTTGACCGGCGCCTGGCGACGCTCGGCCAGTCCGCCTTTGTACAGCTGGAGGAAGATCCACTGGGTCCACTTGTAGTACTCTGGCCGGGTAACGTCGACGACCCGGTCCCAGTCGTACATGAACCCCATGCGCTTGAGCTGCCTGGTGAAGTTCTTGATGTTGCTGGGAATGAGCTCCATCGGGTGCACGCCCTGCTCGAGCGCGAAGTTCTCTGAGTGGATACCGAAGGCGTCGAAGCCGATGGGCTCGAAGACCGTGTTCCCCTGCAGCTGCTTGAAGCGGCCGTGGATGTCGGCGCCGGTGAAGGCGTAGACGTTCCCCACGTGCAGCCCCTCCGCCGATGGGTAGGGGTACATCATGAGGTTATAAAAAGGAGCGTCGGCTCCTTCGATGTCGACATTGTAGAGCCGGGTCTCGTCCCAGCGCTTCTGCCACTTGGTCTCGACCGCTACCGGGTCGTACTTCTCGGCCATGGTCTTGCGACTTTGTAACGGCGTGATATCAGAAGAGGCGGGCGCTTCCACCCGCCTCGCGAGCTTCGGATCGCATAATTAATAAGGTCGGCGGCCCGGATATCAACCCGGATCCTGCACTGCACGCCTCAGAAGATATGACAGCCCGGGATCGGGGATTCGGCGTCGGGGCGGATCGTCTCGCTCCGGTCTCCCCCGCGCTCACGGTCTCCCGTGAGCGCGGGCTCGCTAACACCAGCTCCGCTCAACGACACACCCCGACGCCCGCAACCGGTGGGTGAACACTGACCGCCGGTGACCAGCATCGATCCAAGCCGGGAGGAGCCGGGGGACCGACGAGCGAAGTTGGTTCTAGCGACCCGGCTCCGATCGTTAGGCCAAGTCTGCGGGTGAGCTGCCCGATGTCCTCGCGGGAAGCACCGACCCCGAGTGCCGGGTCGACCGGAGCGAGCGGTCCCGCGGCTCAGAGGCCGGACCGTCCCTCGATCAGGGCTTCCAAGGCCGTCCAGGGCTCATCGGCGCCCTCCACCGCGGCGGCGAGCTGCTCGATCGACCGGGTCAGGCTGTCCGTCTGCTCGTAGAGCACCTGGAAGAGCGGCAGGCGGGGATAGGAAAGGTGCCGGGCGAGAAGCGAGGCGTTGTTGAGGCGCGTCGGGTCGTAGCGGGCGAAGCCAGGGGTGCGCATCGTCGGGGCGTAGTCGCGCCGGAAGGACTCGGCGGCCGCCTCCAGCAGGGCCGTGCGGCGCGGAATCAGCGAGTCGATCGGCAGACCTTCGCCGTAGAGGGTCTCCAGATCGGTCCACAACCGGTCGAGGAACTCGCTCAACCGCACCGTGTCGTGCCAACGCCCCGTCGCCAGGTCGCAGAGTCGTTCGTCGTAGCCGCGTCCGCAGAAGAACTCGATGGCACCGACCGAGCCGACGAAATTGGCGAAGCTCTCGTTGAACTTCACGTGCCCACTGACGAACAGCGTGTTGTGCGTCACCTCGTGTACGACCGTCTCCACGAGTCCCACGCTGTCCTGGCCGAGGACCGTCGATAGGAGCGGGTCGGGGAACCAGCCCAGGGTGCTGAAGGCGGCTGTGGGCCGCAGGTAGGTGTCGTAATGTCGCTCCTCCAGCTTGCGCGCCTCCTTCTCCGCCGCCTCCTGGCTGAAGAACCCTTTGTAGGGTACGCGCCCGACGATGGGGAACCACCAGGTGTGGGCGGCCAGCCGGTTCACCGGGCTGGCGGACAGCACCAACGCCAGGGTATCGCGCCCGATGTCGGAGAACGAGGTATAGCTGTCGCCGACGTCGAGCCTCAGGTCGCGGGCAGCGAAGCTGCGGGCCTGAACGACGAGCTCGAGCTTGGCCCGCGTCTCCATGTCCAGCGCGGGGTCGTTCAGGATGTCGGCGATCGAGCGGCGACGCGCGAGTATGCGGGCCTCCTCCCAGGCGGCTCGGATCACGTAGCCGGGCGAGCAGGAAAGGAACGACGCTCCGATGACGATGGCGAGGCCCAAGGCGATGGCGATCAAGATGGACCGGCGCTTCACGGTGCCTCCCAGTCGGCCAGCCAATAGCGGTTCCAGTACGACGAGCCATAGTGCTTGACTATTAGTGACTCGCGATTTGATTCTGCCCTATTATACTCAAGCGTGTCGGACTCGATCCAGCGGTCCGGGAGCCGGCGGGGCACATATTCCGTTTGCAGGGTAGAAAAGGTAACGGCTGGTGCCCGGCGGATCCCGCTGGGAGGCTCGTTAACGGGAAGGGGCGACGGATGGCGAAGAAACCCGACCAGATCGACCCGAAGGAACTCCGGCAGCAGCTCATCGACCTTGCCCGCGCGATCATCGAGCTGGAGGAGCAGGGCGACCTGCTGGAGGCGACCCCGGAGCTGATCAAGATCATGGGCGATCTCCGGGCCAGGCTCTTCGAGTACGAGGTTCGCTTCACCGGTCGGCTCTTCGGCGAGCAGGACGACCTCCCGGAAGTGCTGGAAGCACAGCGCATCATAGACGAGGCCGCCCGCCGCTTGGAGGAGGAAGAAGAGGAAGAATGGTGGCGGCGCTGGAATATGGACCCGGACGCGGGCGGGGAGATCGGTGGGAACTGACTTGGATGGGAATTCGGCGATCCATGACTAATTGACTAATTGAACCATAGAATACTCGAAATCAGAAGGGCCGCTTGGCTTGCCTCGCGGCCCTTTCTGCATTCGAAGGCTCGATCGCCGAATTCCCACTAGATCCTAATTCGCCCTTCCAACATTGCCACCGCCCCACCGGCGATCTCGAGATCATCGACAGCCCCCTTCTCAGCGTGAACCCGGACGATGACCCGCCCCGGCCGGCCGAGGATGTCTCCCTGTTCGCCCTTGAGCTCCGTCCAGCCGTCCTCGGCGAGCACGTCGGTCAGCCGCAGGTGAAGGACGCCCATCGGTCCCTGGGCGCTGCCGGTGACCGTGTCTTCGGGAACGCCGAGGAAAGGCGCGAAGAAGCGGAGGTGCCATTGGGAGTCCGGGTCGACGGTGTCGCCGGTGAAGAAGGCGAAGGAGGCGCCTGGGCCGATCTCGGCCAGCGCCTCGCTGTTGAGCGTGAGGGTGCGTAGCGCGTCACGGTCGCGGACCGGGATGTACCAGTAGTGGGTGCTGGGCAGCACCGACCAGTCGCCTTCCAGGTCACCCGCGGTCACTCCCCAGAGCGAGGCGAAGGCCGGGCGGTCGAGCTCCAGCAGCTCGAAGCCGGGCACCGGGATCTGCAGCGCCACCTGCACCGCCCCCTCCCGCTCGCCGATCCGGATCCGCAGGATCCCCGACAGGGTCTCCACCCGCAACTCTCGCTCCTGCCCCGGCTCGATCGGGAAGAGGCCGCGCTCCGTCGCGGCGGTGAAGGCGGCGATCGTAGCATGCCCGCAGAGTGTGACCTCCTGGGCCGGGGTGAACCAGCGCAGTCGCACGTCGGCGTCCGCAGATGATGGCGGCACGAGAAACGCCGTCTCCGCCAGGTTCATCTGCCGGGCGATGAGCTGCATTACATCATCGTCGAGCCCCGACGCGTCGGTGACGACGCCCGCCGGGTTGCCGGCGAACGGCCGGTCGGTGAAGGCGTTGTAACCCAGGATCTGAACGTATTGCGGGGACATTGGTATCGGTGGCCGGTGGCCGGTAGTCGGTAACTTACAACTAATAAGCGAAGAATGGCCGGCAAGCCAGGTCATGGGCTCACCGACCACCGTCTACTGCCTACTGTCTACTGACCTACCGGCTACCGGCCACCGGTTACCGACTACCGGTCTTCCTCGAAGTCCGCCTCGTCCAGGTCCGCTTGGGCGTCGTCAGGATCCTCCGGGAGCTCATCCTCCCGGAGCCGCTTGTACAGGAAGTACGAGAGGCCCGCGGCGCTCAGCGCACCGGCGGCGGAGCGCTCTGGTATAAGTCGCTGGTGCTCCGGCGGCCGTCACGACCGCCGCGCTTGCGCCGCTCCTTACCGGCCCGGCGCTCTCTACCGCTGCGACGCTCGTCGCCCTCACCCTTCGGGGCGCCGTCACGATCACCTCTCTTCAGCCACAGGGGGGACACCCTAATACCTCCGTTCGGCCCGGCAGCAACGCCGGTGAGTCGCAGCAATACCAGCCGGCTAATTCTAACCCCGACCCACCCAGGCGTTCCAGGTCTGCGCCTGGTTCAGGCCACGCGGACGTAGTGGAGAAGTTCAGTGACGCGGTCGCCCTTGTAGCGTCGCGTCTCGCTGTCGCGATCGCTGCGGTAGCGCTTGTACGTCTGCTCGAGACAGCGGTAGCTGTCGGGGAGCCCGCGCTCGCGGAGCACCCGCTCGATACACTCCTGCGAGATGATCCCCTCGCTGTTGTAGCTCATCAGGATGTGGCTGCAAGGCGCGGCGTCGACCAGTTCCTGGAAGGCTAGCTCGCATCTCCGGCGTCGCGACCAGTCGGAACGTTTGTTTTTGTCCTCCGGTAAGCCCGTCTTGCCACGTAACTTAGGCGGCTCGGGGTACCAGCCCTCCGCGATGATCTCCGGGATGTGGTAGTAGCCGGCGTACTGCCGCGTGTTGTACGGCGGGTCCAGGTAGAGGAGGTCGAAGGGCTCCAACTCGCTCATCAACTCGAGGGCGTCAAGCTGGAAGGCCCGGCACTCGCGCCCTGTCCCGGTGACCAGGCGCGGCGGCCGAAGCCGCAGCGGCTTCTCGGCATTCGGCTGCCAGCTCTTGACGTATGCGGCGTAGACGCCGGTGGTGTTGGCGACGCGGTCGGCGGCCTCGAGTAGTGCGGCGAGCAGAACGAAGTGCTCGTCGTCGTCCAGTCGGCCGTCCTGGCGCCACGCCCAGATCGTTCTTCGCACCGCATCGATCCGTGCCGCGTTCTGCGGCGTGAAGTAGCGGCGTTCGTGCTCGGAGCCGCCGTGGCCTTCGGGGGAAAAGTGCTCGAAGATGAAGTCGGGCCGGGGCTCGAGGCGGTTGAGATGGTCGAGCACGGCATGCAGAGCGTCCCCGTCCGGCTCCACGGTGCCTGCGAGGCCGCGGAACTCGGGCGGCCGGTCCACGACGACGTAGGCCCACTGGAGTGCGAAGCTGAACGACATGATGTCGCTGGTCGTGACCGCGTAGCCCTGGGCCTTGAGGAACCGGGCGACCGAAGCCGTGCCCGCGAAGGGATCGCAGGCGGTGGTCCCGGCGATGCCCAGCTCGTCGATACCCTGCCGGATGAAGGGGATCAGTTTCCGCTTGTTACCTATGTATCGCACTGGCGCTTCGCTGTGGTGGACGTGACCGCTGGAAAGATCGGCCGACGGGGGGTGACCAAGCAAGCAGCGCAGCCGAGAAGCTGGAGGCTCGCCGTCTCGAACTGCGCTGCTCCGGTCGGAGGACCAAAGGGTTCAAGGAGGAAGCCTGCCGGAGTGGGTGAGCATTCGCTATTACGGCGAGCCTCCTGACGTAACAAGTCTAAGAGAGGCCGGTCAGGTGAAGATCATCGAGCTATCAGGTGGGAATCAGGGTGATCACGTGGTTCTCGCGGGGTCGCCGGCGGGCGGTCTCGCTTCGGATACACCACCTACGCTCGACCCGCCCGCGCGGCTCCCGGACAAGCGCGGCGTTGCCGAGAGCGCATGGTTCCTTCAGTTTGACTCCATGAGATTCAGCGAGGTGCTGTACGATTGGGGGACCGAGGCGGGCCGCGCCCTTCTGCCTCGCACGCCCTTTTTGCCCGAAAAGACCAGGCGCAGTGTGGAAGGGCGGCGCGATCTGCTCGAGCGGATCGAGAAGTGGGCCAAGGAGAAGCGGAGCGACGCGCCGCTCGTCTGGATCCACGCCCCCTCGGTGGGCGAAGGGCTACAGACGCGGCCGGTGATCGAAGCGCTGCGCGAGCTGAGGCCCGAGCTTCAGATCTTCTACAGCTTCTTCTCGCCGTCGGCCGAGAAGTATGCGGCCCAGTTGCCGGTGGACTATGCCGACTACCTGCCATTCGATGTAGTCGCCGACGTGACGCAGGCTTTCGAGGCGGTGAAGCCGGATGCACTCGTATTCGGCAAGCTCGACGTCTGGCCAAACATCACCCGCGTCGCACGCTGGCGCGACGTGAAGCTGGCCCTGGTGAGCGCCACGCTGGCGCCTGACTCGAGCCGGCTGCGCTGGCCGGCGCGCAATCTTCTTGGCCCGGCGTACGAGCGGCTCGATGCGGTGGGCGCGATCTCCCAAGAGGACGCGTCCCGGCTCACGCAACTGGGTGTGCCGGCGGAGCGGATGCAGGTGACCGGCGACGCCCGTTTCGATCAGACCTGGGAGCGGGCGCAGGCGATCGACCGAACGAAACCGCCAATCGCGCTGCTCGCCGGTCACGACGGCGTCACATTCGTGGCGGGCTCCACCTGGCCGGAAGATGAGCGGCACCTCGTGCGCGCGTTGGCCCATCTTCGCGGGCGTCACCCCGGGCTACGGGCGGTGATCGTCCCCCACGAGCCGACGGAAGATCATCTAACGCGGTTGGGGGCCCACCTCGAGATGGACGAGCTGGGTCACGTCCTCCTGTCGCAGATCGAGAGCGGCGATGCGGAGGCCAGCGACGTCGTGGTCGTCGACAGGGTCGGCGTACTGGGCGAACTGTACGCGCTGGCCGACGTCGCGTACGTCGGCGGCGGCTTCGGCCGGCGCGGCCTGCATTCGGTGCTCGAGCCGGCGGCGCTGGGCGCCCCTGTTCTCTTCGGTCCGCGTCACGCCAACGCTCGCGAGGCCGGCGAGCTGATCGAGAGGGGTGGCGCGCTGTCGGTCGGGGACTGGGCGGCGCTGGAGGCCAAGCTCGGTCGCTGGCTCGACGACGCCGAGGCTCGCGGTAAGGCGGGCGTCGCGGCGCTCGAGTACGTGAAGGCGAACCTGGGCGCCGGGCGGCGGAATGCGGAGTTGGTGTTGGGGCTGCTTAAACGGTAGTCGGTGGCCGCTTAACCGGTAGCCGGTAACCAGCAGCCGGTGGAAGTTCGAAGTTCGACTTTTCGAAGTTACTGGCCACCGGCTACCGGCCACCGACCACCGTCTACTGCCTACACGGCGCGTTCGGGTCCGGCTTCGGCTTGTCCACCACGATGCGGTGGTCGAGGTTCGCGATCGTCTCGGCGATCCCGTAGACGAACTTCGACACATCTCGCAGCTTCTCGTAATCGATGTACTGCGACTCGTCGGTCAACTGGTGGTAGTCCTGGTGGCTCCCGGTGCTGAAGAAGACGATCGGGATGCCGTAGCGCGCGTACATCCAATGATCGCTGCGGCAATAGTAGTTGTCCGGATGGCCGTCGGCGTCGTACTGGTAGTCGAACTCGAAGCCGAACCCGCCCGTTGTGTTCACCTCCTCGACTAGGTCGCCCAGCTCGGTGGACAGTCGTCGTGATCCGATGAGCTGCAGGTAACCGGGGCCGCCGCCCTCGATGTCATCTTCGTCGCCGCGCCCCACCATGTCGAGGTTGAGATGCGCGACGATAGCGTCGCGCGGCACCGTCGCGTTGTCGCTGAACCAGCTGGCACCGTACAGACCCTTCTCTTCGCCCGTGTGCCAGACGAAGAGGATCGAGCGGGGCGGCCGCTGGGCGGCGTTCGCGAACGCCTCGGCGATCTCGAGCATCGCGATCGAGCCGGATCCGTCGTCGTCGGCGCCGTTGTAGATCGAGTCGAGTCGCGAGCGGCGAATCGTCTCGAAGCTGGCGCGGAGTTGCCGGTTCGTCGCCTCTTCCTCCGCCGTCGGCTGACGCATCGGGCTCTCGGCACCCATCGGGCGCACGATGTGATTGAACGCCCAGACCGAGTCGTGATCCTGGGGGCGTGAGGTCGTGCCGACGTGGTCAGTGTGCGAGCCGATCGCCACGTACTGATCGCGTACGCTCGGATCGCTGCCGCGAAGGATGCCGACCACGTTGCGTGCCGGGTGCTCGGCCGGCATCTGCATGAAACGGAATGTCCCCTCGATGGTCGCGCCGTGATCGCCGACCGATGCGGTCTCTAACGAACGGCCCATGAGCCGCGCCGCGGCTTCCCGGGTCACGAACATGCCAAGCGGGCCCTCGGGGAGTCCGCCGCCGCCCAGCGTCTCGCGAGGCTGCGTCATGAAGGCGGCGAAGCGGGGCGGCAGAAGCTCCAGCAGCGCCACCGCCACACCGGCGGCCGAAGCGTAGCTTTGCAGCGCTCCGCGATTCCAGGCCTCCATGCTGGGCTCTCCGCCAGGGCCGACGGGCGCGTCAAAGACCACGAGCTTCCCGGCCACCTGCTCGGCCGTCAGCGCGGTCGCCGCGTCGGAGGCCTTGCCGGCGAAGATCACCTGAACGCCATCGAGCGAGCCGGTCATTCCGAAGGGCAGAAGGCGGCCCAGCGCGGGCAGCGGCAGGTAGTCGCTCCCGAGCTCGAGCG
>JBDHKT010000195.1:0-6169 GCA_039586255.1 Gemmatimonadota bacterium
AAACCAGCTTCGCTCGTCGGTCCCCCGGCTCCTCCCGGCCCGGATCGAGGCGGGGACCAGGGGCATGGGCGTCGGGGCAGGTCGTCGAGCGGAGCTGGTGTTAGCGAGCCCGCGCTCACGGGTGACCGTGAGCGCGGGGGAGGCCGGAGCGAGACGACCGCCCCGACGCCCATGCCCGATGACTGGCAATCGGCTCTGAACGCTGGAATATTGACCGCATGCGTGTAGTGTCCGTCCTCAAGTGGTCGACTTTCGCCGCCTTCATCATCGCCGGTGCCGGGCTCGCCTTCGCCTATTCGCAGGGCCAGTTCCCGGGTCAGCCGGTGGACGGGCCACCGATCGCACTGATCGGCGGCCGCGTGTACGACCCGGCCAGTGACTCGCTGATCGATCCTGCGATGGTCATCATTCGCGGACGTGACATCGTGGCCGTCGGCGCGGCCGAGCCGATCCCCGACGGCGCGCGTGTCCTATACGTGAATGGCCTGACGCTGCTCCCGGGTTTCATCGACAGCCATGTTCACTTGAGCGGCATCCGCTCGCGGATCCCGGACGGCTCGCGTGAACTGGGCTGGCTGCGCTACCTGTGGCGTTTCATCCGCAGGTTCCCCGAGCGGCGCCGCACGCTGATTCGGCACGGCGTGACGACTGTGAAGAGCCTCGGTGATCCCCACCCTTGGATCGTGAGGTTCGCCGAGCGGATCGAGCGACACGAGTTGGCCGGGCCGCGGGTCTTTGCCGGCGGCCCCATGTTTACGGCACCCGGCGGCTACCCCGTGGGGCGCCTGCGCCGGGCCGGTCAGGGCGACACGTCGTTCATCGCGCAGGTGACCCGTCAGGTGATGGGGCCGGGCGAGGCTGCGACGGCTGTGAAACGGATCGCCAGCCGCGTCGACTTCGTGAGCGTGGTGTTGGAGAAGCGTGGCGAACCCGAGCTTCCCAGGCTGACCCCGTCGGTGTTCTACACGATCTGCGCGACGGCCGGCGAGAGCGGTCTCCCGGTCCTCGCCCATATCAGCACGCTCGAGGACCTGGCCCTCGCCCTGGCGGCCGGGGTCGACGGGATCGAGCACATCCCGTTCGACCAGGCGATCGACTCGCTGACCCTGGTAGAGCTGCGCGAGCGCGGCATCACGGTCGACCCGACGCTGCAGGCTATCGAGCAGTACCTCAGCGAACTTTTGGGGGATACCGCGTCGGCGCGTCGCGCTCGCGATAACCTGCGCCGCCTGCGGCTCGCCGGCGTCCCGGTGGTGGTGGGCAGCGACGTTCCAAGTCCGGGCACGACCCTTGGCTACACGTTCCACGAGGAGCTGCGCAACCTGGTGGAGGTGGGCTTCACGCCACGCGAGGCTATCGCCGCCGCAACGACCGTCGCTGCCGAGCACCTCGGCGTTGCCGACCGCCTCGGCTCGATCGCACCCGGGATGCTGGCGGACATCATCGCGGTGGCCGGCGACCCCATCTCCGATATCCGCGCGACCGCCGCCGTCTACCTGGTAATCGCCGACGGGCAGGTTCTTTTGGACCGGCTGGACGAGGTGCGGAGTCCCGGAACGATCGTCCTCACACCCGATGCGCCGCCGGCGCGCCCGAGGGAGGGGGTCCTTGATTGACCTCCCGCTACCGCGGCATCCTGTTCGACCTCGACGGTACACTGGTCGACTCCCTCGACCTGATCCTGGCCTCCTACCGTCACACCATGAAGACCCACCTGGGCCGGGTCCCGCCCGATGAAGAGTGGAAGAATACGATGGGTACGCCGCTCCGCGTGCAGCTGACGAGCTTCGCGTCCTCGCCTGAGCAGGCCGAATCGATGTTCCACACCTACATCGAGCACAACCAGGCCAACCACGAGCGGCTGATCCGGCCGTTCCCGGGTATGCGCAACGCCGCCGTCGCCCTGCGTCGTGCGGGGTACCGGCTGGCTATCGTCACCAGCAAGATCGGCGAGAACGCCGAACGCGAGCTACGCAGCTGCGGGCTGGACGGCCTGTTCGACGGCATGGTCAGCGCCTCCGACGTCCGGCGGCCTAAGCCCGATCCCGAGCCCGTCGTTCTGGGCCTGCAGAGCCTCGACCTGGCTGCGGCGGAAGCTCTGCTGGTGGGCGACAGCCTCTACGACCTGCTGGCCGGTCGCGCCGCCGCCGTCGATACTGCGGCAGCGCTCTGGGGGCCGTTCGACCGAGAGCACCTGGCCGAAGGCCGGCCGGACCACTGGTTGGAGACCGTCGATCAGTTGCTGGCGCTACTGAACGTCGAATCGCAGGAGGGGGTGCGTGGCTAGCCGGCGCGCGGTCAGACTGCGGGCACAGCTCAGGGGCGGACGCGATCGCTTGCGCCGCTGGGTGCTGCTGGTCCAGGGCGTCTACTACGTGCTAACGGGCCTCTGGCCGCTACTCGATTTCCACAGCTTCGCTCGCTTCGTCGCTCTGGATGTAATCCCGTTCCAGGCCCAGGCGTTCGCCGCCGTCATCATCGTCATCGGCGCCAGCCTCATCGAGGCGGCGCGCCGCGAACCGCCCGGCCCCTACCCGACCATGCTGGGGGCAGCCGTGGCCGGCGCGATCGCCATCGTCAGCCTCTTCTGGCTACCCCGCATGGGCGTAGCCAGCGGGCTCTGGATCGATTTCGCCGTCGAGGTAGCCATCCTCGCTGCACTCGTCTTATTGTACCCGCGCACCCAACCCGAACGTGGCCGTAAAACCCGGAGACGTTGACGACGATGAAGATCAGTCCTTTTCGGATGGAGCGCTGGCAATCCACCTGGGAGAACCGTGTCCGCTTCAACCTCTCAGAGAGCGGCGTCCACCCGATGACGCCGACCGAGCTGCTCGAGCTGGCCGGAGCCGATTCGCAGGCCGTGCTGAACCAGCGACTCGTCTACAACCAGTCGAACGGCACCGAGGAGCTGCGCGAGCTCGTCGCCGCCATCTATCCCGGGGCGACAATCGATAATGTTCTCGTGAGCAACGGCGGCTCGGAGGCGAACTACGTCACGACGTGGAGCCTCATCGACCCCGGCGACGTGGTCGTGATGGAGACGCCCAACTACATGCAGATCTGGGGAGCGGCCGACGCCTTCGCACGGGAGGTGCGCGCGTTTCATCTCGATGAGAAGCACGACTGGGCGCCCGACATGGACGAGCTGGAGGAACAGGTCGACTCCGATGTCAAGCTCATCATAGTCACCAACCCGAACAACCCCACCGGCGCCATCCTGACGGAGGCGGAGATCGATCGTATCGTCGCCATCGCCGAGCGGGCCGGCGCCTGGATCATAGCCGATGAGATCTACGCCGGCGCCGAGCTCGACGGGAAATGGTCGCCGAGCTTCTGGGGCCGCTACGATCGCGTCGTGATCACCGCCGGGCTCTCGAAAGCGTACGGACTTCCCGGCCTGCGCATCGGCTGGGCCGTCGGACCGACCGACTTCATCGCGAACCTGTGGTCCTACAAGGACTACACCTCGATCGCGCCGGGAACGCTCAGCGACCTATGCGCGCGCATCGCCCTCAGCCCGGACACGCGCCCGAAGATCTACGAGCGCACCCGTGGCATCCTGAACGAGAACTTCGGGCCTCTCGAGGAGTGGCTGTCGAAGCGACCGGATATCTTCCACTACCTGGCGCCGCGCGCCGGCGCGATCTGCTACGCTCGCTACGAACTCGAGATCAACTCCAGCGAGCTCGCCCAGCGCCTAAAGGACGAGCAGAGCGTGCTCATCGTACCCGGCGACCACTTTAACATGGACGGCTACATGAGGATCGGGTTCGGCGTGCCGCGGCCCGAGCTGATCGAGGCGCTCGACCGCGTTGAGACCGTTATCAGGTCGGTCGCCGGCTAGATGTCGCTGCTCAGCGTGACGAAATCGTGCAGAAATGCTTCCGCCCCTGCCTGACAAACGTGATATCGACCTCGCCACGCATCCGGCGTCGCAGCTCGGCAACGGTCCTCACCGGCTCTTCGTTTACCTCGAGGACCACATCGCCGGCCCGTAGTCCACAAAGAGCGGCCGGCGTCTCTGCAACGACCTCGATGACCAGCAGACCCGCGTCGACACCGGGAAAGTAGTCGATCAACGGGCTGTCCTCGTTGAGCTCCTCGAAGCGTGCTCCCGCCACCGCGTCGCCGTAGACGCTGACAACGCCCGATTCCCGCGACTCGCCGCGCCTGGCCTCCGGTCGCACCTCCATTCCCATCTCGGGCACCGTCATCCACGCCCGGCTCGCCAGCGAGTCGACCTGCAGTCGAATCGCCCTCTGTGATTCCACCATGCGCAAGTTGATGGAATCTATCTGCAGGCGCAGTTCGCCCACCTGGGCCCGCCTGCTCTCACTCGGGTCCTCCCGCATCCGCGACTCCGCCCTGCGGAGTGCGACCTCCGCCTCCTTCAGCGCGTACTGCAGCCTCAGCTGGCCCTGGAAGAGTAGCCTGATCTGTGTGGCCAGCGAGTCGTAGGCGTCCGGGCCAGCTTCAACCCACTCGAGAACCTCTTCGGGGAACGCTTCTTCCTTGTTCGTCGGCACCACCGTCAGCGCCAGCTCTTCTCCATCGCGGCGCAGCCAGAAGGTCACCGGTACACCGCGTCGCATGTTGGCGAACCGGCGCCCTCCCTCTTCGGTCAGTATGTCGAAGCCGTCGACTCCGATGAGCCGGTCCAGCCTGGTATACCGTGTCGATCATCGGCGGTATGGAGCACACCCAGATTTGCGTGTGACCGTCGTCATGCTTCTCAGCCCGGCAGACCTTATCGTCGAAGTTTATGCCAATCCAGCCGTGCTCCTGGGCCTCCAGCCCCGCTACCAGACCCAGTCCGAGAACCGGTACCAGAAGCAGCGATCGGCCAGCGGATTTCAATCTAGAGCTACGCATCGATACCTCGTCTACTACCTTCGCTTAACGCCACACGACGCCCGACCCCGAGCCGCGGGCCGAGGTGAGCTGACTCACCATCGCGTCCCGCTCCGCCATCGCCGTGAACAGATAGGAATTGAGTACCGGGTCGGCCGGATTAGTCGCCAGCGCCGCTCGCGACGCCTCCACCAGCGCCTCCCAGTTCGCCAGTCGCTGCCGCGCCAGCGACGACGGCTCCGGCGCACCTTGCCGCTGCGCCATTCGCTGCAGGTTCATCAGCGCCGCGTCGTACTCAGACGCCAGTCGCCGCACCTCGGCCATCCTTTCGGCCAGCGAGGCCGGGGGCACCTGCTCTTCCACGTCGCCAACCGTGAGGGGCACGCCCGCCACCGGCCGGGCTACGTCGCTCGCCGACTCGCCACGTTGGAACGCCTGACCCAGCGCCAGCCCGATGACGAAGACCGCCGCCATCGCCGCTACCCGCAGCGCCAACGGGCCCGGCCGGCCCAGCCACCGCCGCTCACGACCGTATGGCAGCCGCTCCTCGATCCGCGACCAGAGATCCGGCGGCGGATCCAGCGCCGGCAGGTCGCGTAGCTGTGTTCGCATCCGCCTCAGAACCTCCAACTCGCCCTGACACACGGAACAGGAAGCCATATGCTCCTGCACTCCGGGCGCAGGGCTGCCGTCGAGTAGCTCCGAGAGCGTCTCGTTACTGAGATGCACCATGATCGACTACCTCAGTTCTTGACTCCATCACTAGGGCACGCAACCGCGCCCTGGCTTTTGACAACTGCGACTTCGATGTGCCGACTGCTATTCCCAGCCGCGCACCGATCTCCTCGTGTGTGAATCCCTCTACGTCGTGCAACCACAGCACCGACCGGTATCCGTCCGGCAGCATGTCGAGCGCCCGCTGCACCGTCACCCGCTCCACCGCCGCGCTCGCCGGCTGACGGTCCGGGTTCCCCAACGTCGACCGCCCGTCGAATCCCTGCTCCAGGTCCCGCCGCCGCGCCCGCTGACGCAACTGCGTCAGCGCCGTGTTCACCGCGATCCGGTGTACCCACGTCCCGAACGCCGCCTCGCCCCGAAACTCCCGGATCTTCTGGAACGCGTTGCACCATGCATCCTGAGCCAAATCTGCCGCCATCTCGTCGTCCGCGGCTAAACGCCGCACTACGGTAAATACCCGCGACGCATGCAGCTCGTACAGCTGCCGCATCGCCTCGAGCTCACCCGACCGGGCCCTGCGGACCAAGCTGGCTTCACTCAGCTCGACCAATAAGGTCCTTCCTTCCCTTCCGTCTCC
>JBDHKT010000196.1:0-5048 GCA_039586255.1 Gemmatimonadota bacterium
TATCTTCAGGGCGACGAGTCGATGGCGCGCGATGCAGCGCGCGCCGCCGGTTGGCGGTCCGCGGAGGGGGGCGGAGTGGTGATCATGCTCCCGTACTACAGCGACTCCGTCTGGCCGGCGCTCGAGCGCCGCCGCGGGCTGCCGGTGGTAAGCGCGCTGCAGCTCGCGTTGGACCTCTGGCACTATCCGCTGCGGGGAAGGGAACAGGCGGAGCACTTGCTGGAGACGCAGCTCCGACCACTGTGGGAAGCCGACGGCGAGGGGCCGGCTCCGGGCGATCGGCTGCGGACGCTGCTGCGCGAACTGAAGGCGGGCCTGGCGCGGATCTACGGCGACCGGCTGAAGGGTGTTTACGTCTACGGGTCGTATGCCCGGGGTGAAGGGGGAGCCGAATCGGATCTCGATATCGTCGTTGTCCTGGATGACGTGGATCACTATGCGGCAGAGGTGGATCGGACAGGAGAGCTGATCTCGAGGCTCTCGCTCGGTTTCGGGGTCGCCATCTCGCGCGTCTTCGTCTCCGAGCGTGATTGGGCGAGCGGCACGAGCGCCTTCCTCGCCAACGCGCGTGAGGAGGCCGTCCCCGCATGAAGGAGGAGACGTCCAAGCTGCTCGACAAAGCGGCCCGGGCCGTTCGCGCGGCCGAAACACTGCTCGCACATGGAGACCCGGACTTCGCCGCGGGCCGAGCGTACTACGCCATGTTTTACGCGGCCGAGGCGCTGCTCGCCGAAACGGGTCGTCGCTTCCGGAAGCGCAGCGGCGCTCACGCGGCGTTCGGGGAACACTTCGCGAAGGCCGGGATCCTCGACCCGAGGTTCCACCGCTGGCTGCTGGACGCCTTCGACAAGCGGTTGATGGCGGACTACACCGCCGAGAGTGTCATTACGCCAGCGGACGCGACAGTGCTCATCGCGCAGGCCAAGGAGTTCCTGGATGCCGCACGGCAGTATCTGGCCGCCGAGGACGAGTCGGGCTGAGCGTGGCGATGCGACCGGCCGATGCGAAGCGCCGACGGTAATGTCAGGCGTCGGATTTTGAACCATGGGCGAGACACGCGTTGACCTGCTGCATCTGCTCGAGGACCTGCGCGACGCCTACCCCGGCGCCATCGAGGAGACGATCGTCACGGAGATCGTGGCCAACTCTCTCGACTCCGGCGCCTGCACAATCGCGCTGACCACCGATCAGGCCGCCTCGACTCTTACCGTCGTCGATGACGGCTCGGGAATGCAGCGGCGCCAGCTGGCACGGTACCACGACATCGCCGCGACGACCAAGACGCGCGGGCGGGGGATCGGGTTCGCCGGGGTCGGCATCAAGCTGGGTCTCCTGGTGTGCAACGAGGTGCTGACGGAGACGCGCCGTGGGAAGGTGCACGCGGCGACGACCTGGCACCTGAAGTCCAGGCAGCGGGCGCCCTGGAAGTGGCTGAAGGACCGGCCGGGTCTCGTGGCCGAGCGGGGCACGGCTGTGCGGCTGACGGTCGAGAACTCGCTCTCGCCGCTCCTCGACGCCGCCTACGTCGAGGCCTGTCTGTACCAGCACTACCAGCCGCTTCTCGATCCCCATTTCGACGAGTTCCTGTCGGGTCACTACAAGGGGGGCGTGCGCCTGCTGGTCAACGGGCGCGAGCTGGGCAAGCGCTCGTGGCGCGCGCGCGAGACGGCGCCCATCGCGGTGAAGCTGCCGCGGAAGCGCAAGCCCTCGGCCGTCGGCTACCTGGTCCGCGATGAGACGCCGCTGGCCGAGGACCGGCGCGGCATCGCGATCAGCACGTTCGGCAAGGTGATCAAGCGCGGCTGGGACTGGCTGGGCGTGACGCCCGACGCGCCCGACCTGGTGGGCGGTGTGATCGAGGCGCCGGGGCTCGCCGAGTGCCTGACGCTCAGCAAGGCGGACTTCATCCGCGCCGGCCAGCGTGGCGCGATCTACCTGTCCTATCGCAAGGCGATCCAGGAGGCGGTCGCCCAGCAGCTGGGGGCCTGGGGCGACCTGCGCGACCGGCGCGACAGGGAACGGCGCCGGGCGGCGGGTCCCGTGGAACGCGACCTCGAGGCCGTGCTGGTCGACCTCGCCGACGAGTTCCCGCTCCTCTCGGCGCTGGTCGAGCGGCGGGCCGGCGGCCAGCGGGCGCTCCCGACCGGCGGCGCCTCGGGTCGGGCGGGGGCGCCGGTAGTGGCGGAAACCGCGGTCGAGCCGGCGGGCGCAGCCGAGCCGGTTGATGCCGGTCCGGAGGAGGAGTCAGCCGAAGGCGAGGAGATGCCGCCGCCCGAGGCCGCCGCTCCGGAAAGCACGGGCGTCCTCGAGCCGCCGGCCGCCAAGAAGGGTCCGCGACGCCCCGCCCGCTACGCCCTGCGGATCGAGTTCGAGCAGAGGCCCGAGAGCCCGGAGCTCGCCCGGCTCGTCGAGGCCACCGTCTGGGTCAACGAAGCGCATCCCGCCTATCGCCGCGCCGCCGGCTCCCGCGCCGCCGCTTACCACGTCGCCCTCTCCGCCGCCATGGCGCTCGCCCCGCTCGCCGCCGAGCCGGCCCACCAGCACGAGTTCATCACGGCGTTCCTGACCCGGTGGGGAAACGCCGACCTCAGAGTCGAACGAGGCCGGAAACGGCGGCGCTAGGCGGCTGGAGCGGGTCACCGGACGCCGCCGGGCAGCCGGGCTGGGCGATGAGATCGCCCGCAGCCAGGAGCGCATCGGCCAGCTCCCGCGCCTCGACGAGCGGAGCGACGAGGAGATCTTCGGCTACGACGAGCGCGGCCTGCCCAGCTGACCCATGATCCTCGACACTTCGGCCGTCATCGCGGTGCTCCAGAGCGAGGAGGGCGCGCCGCGGCTCGTGGCCGCCCTGGAGAACGCGCCGGTCAAGCGGATGTCGGCGGCCAACCTGGTGGAGGCCGGGATCATCTTGCAGGCGCGCTTGTACCACCCGCGACCCGGACTCCGCGTGCTATCCAATTTGACCCTATCTGGCCGCTTGAAGGACCGGTGTCTGGTTCGCGACCCCTTTCACGATCTGTTGATAGGCCCGGCCCATGATCGTTCCCGTCGATGGGTACGAAGTCCGGGTTGCCGAACGCCGAAGCGGCGCATGTGCCGCCAGGGAAGGTCAGCGGGTATCTCCTGTCCCTTTCTCATCCATCGGGCCGATCCAAAGCCCGTTTCTTTCGCGGGCTCGGATACGTTGTTGAAACGGTGCGAATGCTCGAAACGGAGCTCCTGCGGTTGGCCCGGGACGGCGAGCTCGCAGGCGTAGTACCGGGCCGTTACGGTACCAAGTACATTGTAGAGGGTAAGATCCGTCGACCTGGCGGTGGGGAAGCGTGGCTTACCTCCGTGTGGTTGATTGAAAAGGGAAAGACAAGGCCGCGATTGGTGACAGCGTACCCGCGAGAGCAACGGCAGGAATCGCAATGATACGTGAGCACGATACCGTAGTCCTTACCCGCGACATACCGGAGCAATCTTTGCTCGCCGGCGACGTTGGCGCGGTAGTCAGCGTCTATGAGAGGGGTCGCGCGTTCGAGGTGGAGTTCGTGGCAGGTGACGGACGCACGATCGCTGTGCTCACCCTCAAGCCCGGTGACGTCAGGGCTGTCAACGAAGCGGAGATCCTCCACGTGCGCGCCATCTCCTAGGCCCGCTGTCCACCCGGCACCTTCGGCGCCGCCGTTGGGTGCTTCTTGCCCACCAATGTCAGTGGGCGACCCGGATATCCACTCGGGCCTGCCGAACTTGACCTATTGTTGCACAAGGGCGTCCGACGTAGCTCCATACCACCTCGCTGCCGAGCTTCTGCATGTGGCTGGTGAAAGTGCCGTCCTGGAAACGATATCGGGCGAATTGCGTACAAGGCACATTGTGGAGGGCGAGGTGCATAGTCCCCGCGGTGGCCGTGCGATACTCGCGCGGTGCGGTCGTGCACGTCCATGACGGCGCGGCCTACGAGGTCGAGTTCGCTTCCGGGGCCGGAAGGGTGCTGGCCGTCGTCACGCTAACCGCTCATGATGTCCGTCCCGTGGCCGACGCGGCAATCCTTCACGTTCGTGCCCTGTCCTGATCCGGCACGATAAGGAAAGGCGCCTTCTATTCCGCAAGAACTCGTTCCCCACGTCGCTGAAGCCCGTTCCTCGCGGCGGCCCGCCCCAATCCCTATGTTTATGATCCGCGCATTCGCAGGTAGCGCTCGAGAAGCGCGACCGTCCGACGGTCTCCCGGACTCGGGACGCGCTGAGCGTGCAGATCCAGCGATGAGAGGGAGGGTAGAGCTGTCATGACCGACTTTTCCGACTTCCAGGGCCGCCAGCGCCCGCTCGAGAAGATCGACCTCGGGGCCATCGATTTCGGCCGGATCCGCCGGATCATGCGCTGGGGGCTCTTGCTCTTGGCGCTGATCCTGGTCGTGACGGGGCTGAACTGGGCGCAGAAATTCTATACGGACCTCCTCTGGTTCCGGGGCCTCGGTTACGAGGCGGTCCTGGTGAAGATCGTGACGACTCGGGTCGTTCTCTTCGTGCTGGCGGTCGCGCTCTTCCTGGCTCTCGCGCTGCCCAACCTGTACGCGGCGGCCCGGTCCGCCGATCGGCCGCCGCTGCCGGACGCGGCGCTCGAGCTGCCGGACTACCACTTCGTCCGCAAGTTCCGAGCTGCCGGACTACCACTTCATCCGCAAGTTCCTGGTCCGGGCCGCGGCCGCCGTCCTCCTGCTGGTCGCCCTGCTGCTGGCCCTGCATCCCGCGTCGGAGTGGGAGAGCGTCCTGCTCTTCCTGAACGGTGTCCCGTTCGGCGAGACGGACCCGGTCTTCGGCCGCGACTTCTCGTTCTTGATCTTCACGCTACCGGCCGTGCGTCTCGTGCACGGCTGGCTGATCGCCGCGGTCACGATCCTCGGGCTGATCATGGTCGCCTTCCACTACCTGACGGCCCGGCTCCGAGGCGAGCCGCGGCTCTTCGGGGACGGGGCGCGGGTGCAGCTGGCCGTGCTGGTCGCTGTGCTCTTCCTGCTCATCGCGGCCGGCCACTGGCTGGGGCGCTACGAGCTGCTGTAC
>JBDHKT010000197.1:0-4634 GCA_039586255.1 Gemmatimonadota bacterium
CAGCACCGGCAGCGAGTCAACGGCCTGCCGGCAGAGGTACTCCATGACCTTCTGATCCGCGTTCATCGGCAGGTGCGGGCCGTGCTCTTTGGCGCCGGCACCGAACGGCAGGATCACCAGCGGCGCCTCGCGTAGCCGCTCCTCAGCCTCCGGCCAGCTGAGCTCGCCGAGATAGGCGCCCGATGTCTGCGCCCACGCTCCTCCCGGTCCCGCCATGATCGCCAGGAGAAGAAGGTTCAAAGTCTTCGACACAACGTTACCTCCTATAATAGGAAGGCCCGACAAGCAATGGCCCAGCGGAAACTGGCTTTCCCGCTGGGCCACCTGCCGCGCCGGACTCCCGCGCCTAGCCCTGGTCCTCCACTAGACCGCGAAGGATGTCCGGCCACTCGTCCGGTAGCGCCCAGGCCTCCTTGTGAACGATCACCCCTCCCCTATCGATGATGTACGCGCTGTTCGGCAATCCACCGTAAGTCTCGCGCACCGTGTTCTCCATATCGTCGATCACGACGGTCGTCGCGATATGAAGCTCATCGCATGTCTTCTCGGCCAGTGCCTTGCGTTCCTCGTACGTCTCGGGCTGCTCGATCTCGCTGAACATCATCTGGCCAGCGTGCGCTTCACGCTGATACAGGATGATGAACGTAACTTGGCTCTCGAACTCCTCACGAATCTTCTCGACGTCGGCGGACCGCCGACGGAACGGGGGTCAAGTGTAGGAGCCGAACTCGATGACGACCGGCCCCTCAGCGTAGAACTCGCTGAGCGCGAAACGCTCGCCGTCCACCGTCTCCAGCGTGAAGTCGGGAGCGACCTCACCGGCAACCGGCTTGGTCTCGATGAACTGCTCGAACCGTGCGCTCTGGGAGTACAGAGCCGGCGGGACGAGCAGGAACGCCAGCAGCGCTACAAGTGGCGCGATCCTGTGGGGATCGTTCAGTCTCACAGCAGACCTCCTCTCACACTTCTTCGCAGGTCGGGATCGCTCCAAAATACGGCGCCGGCGCAGGCCGAGCCAGCCGGGGCACGACTGGGTCTCAGTCGTGATGGTCCGCCGGACTGAGACCCTCAGCGCCGGGCAGTACGCCGATCAACTGAGCCGGATCGTGGATCAGCACGGGCAGGTGCTGCGGGCAGATCCAGATCTTAGAGTCGCGGTACTCCAAGGGGATCAACGGTGTCACGTCGGGCCCCCTTTGGCAGGCAAGGCATGCTTTCGGGTTGCGGCTATCGCTCATTCGGTCCTCCCTCGCTGTTCAGGTATCCATCCGCTGCTACCGAATCCCGCCGATGACCTCGACCCGGGGGGACCTCTCCGGGGTGCAATACGCCATGCTGTTGCAGATCTCGACGTTTCCGACCGGTACTCCCGCCTGGAGCGGGCTCAACGTGAAGGTGACCTCGAGGCTGTCACCAGGCTGCACATCGCGTTCGAAGAACCAGCTCTTCTGGTCCAGCAACGGGATCCGCGTCGAATCGGTCGGCCGCGGCTCAATCGCCAGCACCTCGAACGCATCGATGAACGACTCATCGATGTCGATACTGTGTAGTTGAACCTCTTCCGCATGACGATTGTACGACACGATCCGCATCGCGAACGGCTCGCCGACCTGGACCTTTTCCGGCGCGTGCACCGTCGATACCAGCGACGGCCCGCCCTGGGTCGCGACCGCCACGAAGAACACCACCGACAGCACGACCCCGGCGATCACGCCCAGCACGAATCCCAGCAGGAATTTTCCCATGCCAACTCACACCTCGAGAGCTGCGGCAGCTTTGTCGAAGTCTTCGGGCCTGAAGTACAGCACGTAGCCGTAGCGCCCTTTCCCGTCCGCCACACCTGTGGCGGCTGCCACGTTGACGTTGGCCTGGTAGAGCCGCTCGTGGATGCCCACCAGCGCCCCAGGCTCGTCATCGCCCTGAACGAGCACGGCCGGGTACGGTCCATCGAGGCTGAGCCCCGCCTTCTTCCCTTCACTCTCCATCTTCAATGTGTCTTCCGGGAACAGCGTCAACTGCGTGCGCAGGGGACCCATGGGTATGGCGGTCATGGCATGCAGGTTGATGCCGAACTCCGCCAGCTGGGACAGTAGCTTGTATGCTTCACCGGGTCGGTCCTGTACCGCGGTGTGGAAGTAGCTGACTCGGCGGACGTTGATGGCCATCGGTCCTCCTCATAGCGGCGCCCGTGGCGGCATACTCTCAATACTCTATAGATGAGACCTGCGCCCCGGGGCAGCAAGCCCGCCCGGTAACGCTACCAGCGGACGAGAAGAGGCACGGCGGGACGGAGATCGACGCACTCACCTCTCGCACCTCCGTCCAACTCGATATGCATCAGTGGCTGCGGCCCCCGCTCGACTGCTACTACCCCCAGCTTCGACAGCGCATCGAGCTCCGGCGACGACCCCTCGACTTCGGGAACGGTGAGTGATACCCCCGTGATGGCTCGCGTCCCGTTGGGATGTTCAGGGGCACCCCACGCGGGCCCGCGGCTCCAGGGAAGGAAGAACAGGAAGGGCTCGTCGAGACGCTCGGAGTTCAGGCCTACCGGCAAGACGACGCCGCTGGGCAGATACGGCGGAGTGTACTCCCAGGTCTCCAACGGCAGGTCCGCCCCTCCATCCGGCGACCGCATGCCGACGCCGAACGGATTCGCCGGGTGCCCCGGATCCGTACGCTCTCGCAGGTGTGTGCGCCGGATGGCCTCCGAAGCCGCCTCCGCCGGGTCGACGAGCCAGATGAACTCGAGGTAGGCGTTCTCGAAGAAGATCCCCCGGCAGGCCGTACCCTGGCCGGGGTGTGTATTCGTCCGGCCTTCGGCGAACCCTCTCGCTACCAGGGCCGCGATCTCCGAGCCGCCCGGCGCGGTCGCGACGAAGACATGATCGAGCTCGAAAGCCATTAGCGCTGCTGCTTCACTCGTCTGCGTCCTCGACAAATACCGCGCGCACCGGACCCGACAATACACGCCCCATGTGCCTGTGCTCCTCACCCGACGGAATGAACACCCCATCGCCGGGCCCGAATACCAGCGCCTCATCGGCGAATCCGATCTCGAACCGCCCCTGCAGAACGAATCCGACATGCCCCTTCTTGCACCAGTGTGGCTCCATCTCCTCCGTGTACTCGACCAGGCGCAACCGCCTTCCGCCATGCTCGACCACCTTGTGGCGCACCCCTGGTAAAGGGCTATCCCACGGCGCGGACTTGAAGTCGATCCTGTAGTGCATTGTGGTTGTTCTCCAGACCTGCGGCGCCGGATGCCGCTACTCTTCCTCGCCCCACGCCTCGCTCTCGAAACAGTACAGCTGGACGTCCTCACCCCGCCACGTATCGGGTGCCAGTCCCGCCTTCTTGCACACCCAGCGCAGGTATTCCTCGCGATCCCAGCTGTACCGTACCGGCACCTCCGGAAGCAGCAGCCCCGTGGCACCTCCGCTCACGATCCTCAGACCGTGGCGGCCCACCACGACCTCATCCGGGCGGATCGGCTTCATCGGCGTGAGCACGTTGATCTCGATTCGCAGGTCCGGCACCTCTTCGGCCGTCACAAGCGTGAACCGGGGGTCATCCGTCGCCGCGGCAATCGCCATCTGCACCACCGAGTCGATCAGCGGTACGCGCGGGTACGCTTCGCCGCGGCAGCCGCGCAGCTCGCCCGAGCTTCGGCTCCAGAGCGTCACGAAAGCCGCACGCCGCTCCAGCAATGCGGGTGAATCGGTGTGGTGTAGTGTGAGTTCTCCTGCACTCAGGTACTCGTGGAGGGCCTGCCGTGCGAGGCGAAGCAGCGTCTGCTTGTCCTCGCCGCTCAGTTCCGGCGCGGGGCCGGTTTCCGCTCGGCCTGTGCTGGTGTCCTGGCTCAACGCTCTGTAAGGCGGCTGCGGGGGCAAGTCGGACTTCTATTACTTGAAACTTAGCCGCAGGAGTGACGTGAAGGCCAGCACCGATGTAGAAGCGCGTCCGTAATGCCCTTTGACCGTCGCGCGGTGACCGGCATCTACCGCCTCAGCAGCTTCAGGGCACTCCCGATATCTTCCGCGATCATCCGCCGCTTGCTCTTCTCGATAGAGAAGCTGGGGCCGGCCTGAAGGTACGAAGGGTACACCTGTATTCCCCTGTAACAGAAGCATCCGCCACGGATCTTGTAGGTGGATCCCGCCGGAATCACCCTTCCCGCGCCTGCTCTCTTAGAGATGAAGTTCATCGCCTTGATCGCCACATCCCCCATCAGCATGATCGCTTGCAGATTCGGGAAAAGAGCGAGCTCTTTCTCGAGTAGCAGAGAGCACTCCTTGATGGTCCCGGCCTTGATGCCGTACCCTGTCTTGCCGCACTTCACAGCCGTCGTCAGGTAGACACCGAGCTTGACCATGTCCCGGACCGAGGAGACATCCGCACCGGCATCACGGAACGCCTGCACGGTGGTTTCCTGAAACAGAGGCTTGCCCTTCGCATAGTAGTAGTCGCCGGGGTCGGCGGGAGCGGCCTCCGAGATCATCGCCATCGTGACCTTCTTGGGCTCGATCTCTATGCCGGGAACGACAAAGCACTCGCGCCTGACGTCGGCACAGGGAAACGCCCCACAGCGAACGCACTTGCTCACTCGCATGTTCTAGCCCATCCAGAATCCC
>JBDHKT010000198.1:0-4631 GCA_039586255.1 Gemmatimonadota bacterium
CATCGCGCCGGTCCTGGCGATGTTCTTCCTGACGTCTTACGGGTTCCTGAATGTTTCGGCCGGCCTCGAGAGCGTCATCGGCAGCCCGTCGTGGCGTCCCCAGTTTCGCACCCGCTGGTGGGCCTCACTGCTCGGCGCCTTCGGCTGTTTCGCCACCATGTTCATGATCAACGCCGGAGCCACCTTCATCGCGGCGTTCGTCTCGCTGGGGGTCTTCTACATCATGCAGCGGCGGCAGATGCGCGCTTACTGGGGCGACATGCGGCATGGCATCCTCACGCTGCTGGCGCGCTTCGCCATCTACCGACTGGCCGACTCGAAGCCGGCGGAGCGCACCTGGAGACCTAACATAATGGTGTTGAGTGGCTCGCCGACGTCACGCTGGTATCTGATCGAGTTGGCCGACGCGCTGACCCACGGCAGCGGCTTCATGACGGTCGCCACGATCGTCCCGGAAGGATCGGCCGCCGGGGCGCGCCTGAAAGAGGTCGAGGAAACGATAGCGGACTACCTGCAAAAGCGGGGCGTTCCGGGACTCGTCAAGGTTCACGTCGCCGACGACGTGTTCGAGGGTGCCGAAGCCCTGATACAGGCCAGCGGTGTGGGGCCGCTGGTCCCCAACACGATCCTCCTAGGCGAGACGGAGCGGCCCGAGAACATGGCGGACTTCGCGAGGCTCATCCGCCAGGCCCACCGGCTCGAGCGCAACATGGTCATCGTGCGCGAGGCGGAAACCGAACCTCCGGACCGCAAGAAACGGCGTATAGATGTATGGTGGGGTGGGGAGCGCCAGAACGCCGGTCTGATGCTCGCTCTGAGTTACCTTTTGCAAGTAAGCCCCGAGTGGTACCAAGCCGAACTGATGCTCAAGTCGATTGTGGCGTCGGAAGAAGAGAGAGATGTGGCGCTGCAGCGGCTGTATCGACTCATCGAGCACGGCCGGCTGAAAGCGGCGGCGGACGTCTCGGTCCGGGGTGAGCACGAGAGTGTGTTCGATGTAATCGCGGCGGCTTCCAGCGATACGGATCTGGTGTTTCTCGGTATCCGACCACCCGATGAGAATGAGACGCCCGAGCAGTACAGCCGTTACTACTCCCGGTTGCTAGCGCAAACCGATGCACTGCCCGTCACGGCTCTCGTGCTCGCCGCCGAGAACATCGACTTTCAGAGGATCTTCGAGTAAGGGGAATCAGGACGATGAATCTACTCGCTTGGAAAGAGTCTATCGGCTTGGCAGCCATGGCGCTGCTGATCCCGACCTCCGCCCTGCACGCGCAGGAATGGGCCCGCCCCCTGGAGAGCATCACGGAGGCCGAGCTCAGGGACCATATCCACTACCTCGCTTCCGATTTTCTCAAGGGAAGGGACACCGGCACCGAGGGCTACATGCTCGCCGCGCACTACGGCGCGATTCTGTTCGATGCCGCGGGGCTCGAGGCGATGTACACCGACTCATCCGGCGCGCCGACGTTTTTCCAGGACATCGCGTTCGAGAGCGCGAAGGTGAGTGGCGCCAGCGCGATGCGTGCCACGGTGGGCGGGGAGGCGAAGAGCTATCGGCTCGGCCAGGAGTTCCTCGCCCTGCAGATCTTCTCTGGTGGCGAGCTGAGCATAGAAGAGACGCCGGTCTTTCTGGGGTACGGCATCGAGGCACCCGATCACGGCTGGAACGACTACGAAGGCACGGATGTCTCGGGGAAGATAGCGGTCATCGTGCCCGGCGCGCCGATGCGAGACGGCGCACCGGTGTTGCCGGAAGAACAGCACCAAGTGCACAGCAACTTCTCGCGGAGCGTAAACGCGCGAGTAATGTCCGCCGTGGACCACGGGGTATCCACGCTCATCGTAGTCATCGACTCCGCGTCGACCTCGCTCTGGGACGAGGTGGCCAGGATGATGGATCAACCTTCCGTGCGACCGATGCCGGCGGGCGCCCCGGAGGAAAGCAGCCCGAGATCGCACCCCTGGATCATCCTGGTCAAGGCACCTGAGGCGGTCGACCTGCTGTCGGGGACCGGTTACGACCCGGTGTCTGGGACCGGACCGTGCTCGCCCGGTACGCTGGATGGCGTCCGCATCGCACTCGACCTGAAGCACGAAGTGGAACCCGCTTTCTCCGCTCCGAACGTAGTAGGCCTGCTGCCCGGAACTGACTCGATCCTCAAGGACGAGTATATCGTGGTGACCGCCCACCTCGACCACGTGGGGATACGGAACGGAGAGATCTTCAACGGCGCCGACGACAACGCGAGTGGCAGCGCGGCGGTGCTGGAAGCGGCGGAGGCCGCGGCGCTGGCGCCGGCGAAGCGCTCGATCATCTTCGTCTTACTGACCGCCGAAGAGAAGGGGCTGCTCGGCGCCATGTACTTCGCCGACAACCCGCCCGTCCCGATCGAGAACATCGTCCTCAACATCAACCTCGACATGGTGGGAAGGAACTCGCCGGAGTGGCCCGAGTCACTGCTCGCCATGGGCTCGGAGAACCGGCGGCCCGAACTGCTCGAGCTGATCAGGGACGTCAACTCGCGGGTGGGCGCGGACCTGGATTGGCGGCTCAACGAGGGGAGCGATCCTTACGCCCACGTCCAGAGGAGCGATCAGCTGGCGTTCATGCAGAAGGGCATCCCGGCCATCCTGATCACCCGGGGGTTCATGGGACCCGATTACCACCGGCCGTCGGACGATCCCGAGACGATCAACTACCCGAAGGTGCTACAGGCGGCCAGGCTGGCCTACTCCCTGGCCGTGGAGGCCGCGAACCGGGAGGTCCTGTTCGATAGAGAGTAGAGGAGGTTCAGCACCTGCCAGGGTTGCAGCGGCACGGCCTCTGAGCTAGTTTGTCCCGTGTAAACAAATGTACAACACGGCGATTAGGGTGTGCGGCTGGGTGGATTGTCCCAACTCTCCGGGAGACCTAAGCCGTTGTTAGTACGCAACATACCCACCAGCTTCTTACTACTAGCCCGCCAACGCGACCAGCGCGGATAAGCTCACGCCGCTTCCCAAGCCAGAACGGCTGCGTAACAAGCGAGCGTGTCCCGCCGGGCACGACGACAACGCAGCTGGTCACGACGAAGGAGGTACGCCGCGATGAGAAAACTCGCGCTAATTCCGCTCCTCGCGCTGGCAGTCACAGCATGCGCGGAGGACCCGACCCAGCCAGGCCACGGTCGACCCATGCCTGGTCTCCAGCTCAACACGACCAGCAGCAGTCCGGGCGCCATGCTCCTGGGCACAACACGTGGTTCCCGCTGGTCAGAACCGTTTACACTCAGCAGCCTCGTCGAAATCGATCCTGCGACCGGGGCGACCCTGGGCACGATTGGCCCGGTGGGCTACGCGGTCAATGGGTTGGAGTACGATGCGACGACCGGCAAGCTTTACGGGTCGACTCCCGCGTGGGATCCCAGCTACGTCGGCCTGATCGAGATCGATCCGAACACCGGAGCCGGTACCCCCGTTGGGGTTCACGGTTGGGGCTTGCCCGGCGATGGAGACGCGGTAATCACCAACATCACGGTGAATTCGCAGGGCCGGATGTTCGGGTGGTGGGAATTCGGGTTGTGGGAAGGGGAAATAATCGAGGACGACCTCGTCAGCATCGACAAGGCTACAGGTCTCGCAACTCGAGTGGGGGAATCCGGTGTTGCGACGTTTGTGAATGGCCTCGACTTCGACAACTCCGACGTCCTCTACATGGTCAATTGGGGAGGGCCTGTGCACACCGTCGATCCTGTCACGGGGGCTGCGACCTCTACCGGCAGCATCGGCACGAACGCCCACCACGGCGATTTCGATCCCTCCTCCAATCTCTATTACGGTATCTCGGGGGATCCATGGCCCGACCCCCCCCCGCAACAGGCGCTCGTGGTAGCCGATCTCTCGATCAACACGGTCATCGAGAGCTTTGACAACTTCGCCGACGATATCCACACCATCACCTTCTATCAGCCTCGGCGTGTCCCTCAGGCTCCTCTATCTGTCCACATCGACATCAAGCCTCGGTCTTGCCGGAACCCGGTGAACGCAAGGGCAAGGGGTGTACTTCCCATCGCAATCTTGGGCACCGGGGAGTTCGACGTGACTCAAGTCGATCCGAAAACGGTGCAGCTGCAGGGTGTGCCAGCACTCTGGTCGAGCGTGAGGGATGTGGCGACACCCTACGAAGGGACCCCTGAAGACGCCTACGACTGCACGAGAGAGGGCCGCGACGGCTGGGACGACCTAACGCTCAAGTTCGACAACCAGGAAATCGTCGAGGCCCTCGGCGATATAGAAGACGGCGATGTCCTGTTGTTGACGCTGACGGCCAACCTCACGGAGGAGTTCGGCGGCTCAGACATCGAGGGCCTGGATGTGGTGGTGATATTGAAGAAAGGAAAACACCGTCGACCGCCATGGATCGGTCGTGGGTGGCCATGGGCCCGTCGTGGGCGGGGTTAAAGAACCGACCCAATCTCAGCCCTGTGCACAACCAGGGGCGGTTCTCATTCGGGAACCGCCCCTCTCTCTTTCAGATCGAGCTCAGGTAGCGGTGCACGTACATGACCGCCATCGAGCCCTCGCCCACGGCTGACGCGACCCGCTTGACCGAGCCGTGCCGCACATCGCCGGCCACGAAGACGCCCGGG
>JBDHKT010000199.1:0-4630 GCA_039586255.1 Gemmatimonadota bacterium
CAGCAGGAAGGCTGATAGGCCGGTGGAAGGAAGGACGAAGTCATGGATCTAGGCTTGGAAGGCAAGAGCGCCATCGTCACCGGGGGCAGCATCGGCATAGGCTCGGCCATCGCCCTGGGACTGGCGCGCGAAGGCTGCGACGTGGCGATCAACTACCGGCGTCACGACGCCGAGGCCAAAGAGGTGGTGAGCCAGGTCGAGGCGATGGGCCGGCGCGGGCTCGCGATCAAGGCGGACGTGTCGAGCTACGCCGATGCCCAGAACATGGTGGCTACGGTCGTCAGCGAGTTCGGGCGGCTGGACATCATGGTCTGCAACGCGGGCATCAACTGGGACGGTGTGATCTGGAAGATGACGGAGGAGCAGTTTGACACCGTCATAAACGTGAATCTCAAAGGCTACTTCAACTACAACAAGGCCGCCGCGATCGTTTTTAAGGACCAGAAGAGCGGCAAGATCGTGAACATCTCTTCTATCAACGGGCTCAGGGGTAAGTTCGCGCAGGTCAACTACTCCGCGTCGAAGGGCGGAGAGATCGCCATGAGCAAATCGTTGGCCCGGGAGCTGGGCAAGTTCAACGTGAACGTCAACGTGGTCGCACCGGGCATGGTCATGACCGAGATGGCCGAGGGTATCCCTCCGGAGTTTCTCACCAAGGCCATGGACGAGACGGCGCTCGGCCGGTTCGCTACACCGGACGAGTGCGCCGACCTGGTGGCGTTCCTCTGTTCCGACAGGGCGTGCCACATCACGGGTGAAGTGATCAAAATCGACGGCGGCCAGTATATGTAGGCGGTGCTATGACTAGAGTCGGAATCGTTGGCGTCGGACATGGTGTCTTCGGGCGTCGCAGCGACGCCACCGTTCAGGAGCTGGCCTTCGAGGTCTTCAGGTCGGCCTTGGAAGACGCCGGGATCGATCGGGATGCCGTGGACGCATCGGTGATCGGTTCGGTCCCCGAATACCACAAGCAGCGTTCGCTGGCCGGCGTGATACAGGAGTATCTCGGCCTCGTGCCGAAGCCGACCTGGCTAACGGAGGTGGCCTGCGCGTCGGGTAGCGCGGCCATGCGAACGGCGTGGATGTCCATCAAGGCGGGCGTGCACGATATCGTGGCCGTGATCGGTTGCCAGAAGATGACCGAGTTGTCGACGCCGGAAATCCTGGCGCTCATGGGCAGGGTGGGTGAGGTGCAGTGGGAGTCCGGCTTCGGGACCACGTTCCCCGGCTACTACGCCATGTTCGCCAAGCGTCACATGCACGAGTTCGGCACCACGCGCGAGCAGCTGCTCGACGTGGCGGTCAAGAACCATCACTACGGTGCTCTGAACCCGTTCGCCCTCTTCAGAAAGGAGATCACCAAGGAGAAGGCCACGGCCTCGGAGGAAGTGGCGACTCCGTTCCAGGTCTACGACTGTTGCGCCAACGCGGACGGCGCTGCCTGCGTGATCCTGGCGAGCGAGGGTCGGGCCAGGGAGATCTCCAAGACGCCGATCTGGCTGGACGGTATGGCTTGCGCTACGGCCAGCATGTCGGTCCTCAGACGGCCGAGCCTGGTGGGTCTGCCCAGCGCCGAGCGGGCCGCAGCCGAGGCCTACGCGATGGCCGGTGTGGGGCCCGGTGACGTGAAGGTGGCAGACGTTCACGACTGCTTTACCATCGCCGAGATCATGGCCTACGAGGACCTGGGGTTCTGCAAGAAGGGCGAAGGTGGACCGTTCGTCGCCGATCGCCAGACCTACGTCGGCGGGGTGGTGGCGGTGAACGTGGACGGCGGACTGAAGGCGAAGGGCCATCCCATCGGCGCCACCGGCACTTCCATGACGTACGAGATCGTCACACAGCTGCGCGGCGAGGCGGGGGAACGGCAGGTTCCGGACGCCGACGTCGGCCTCACCCACAACGTGGGCGGGATCGGGCAGTACTGCTTTGTACAAATCCTGAAGAGAGATTGAGCAAATGTTCAAGTGGTTTGGCAAGGTCAACTACACGCCGTACACCAAGGTCAACGACTTCGCCCGGCACCTGAAGGACGGCCACCTCATGGGCTCTCGCTGCAAGAGCTGTGGCGCGACGTCTTTTCCGCCGCGGGCCGACTGCGATTCGTGCATGAGCGGTGACTTCGAGTTCGTCGAGCTGAGCGGTAAGGGGAAGCTTCACACGTTCACCAAGATCGTGGCCGCGCCGACCGGGTTCGAGGATGTGGCTCCCTATATCGTGGGCGTTGTCGACCTGGAAGAAGGTGGCAGGGCGCTCGCCTGGTTCGGGGATAGCATCGCGGAAGAGGCGATCGAGATCGGCATGGAAGTCCAGATCGTCCCGCGGGTCTTCGAGGAGCTGGAGGACATCAAGGTCTACTACAGCCTGGAGCAGCCCGGTACGACGTGGTCGAAAGTGTAGCCGGTTGTGAAGTGGAGCACGGGCAAAGAGAGGTAGCGTAGTGCCATGGCGATTCAGACGTCGGTCGAGAACGGCCTCGGGCGGCTCGTATTGAGCCAGCCACCGCTCAACATCCTCACCCGAGACCTCCTGGCGAACGTGCGGCAGGAGCTGGGGCGCCTGGCGGCCGAGCCGTCGCTTCGCGTGCTACTGGTCTCGGCCGAGGGGAAACATTTCTCAGCGGGCGCCGATGTAGGCGAGCATCTTCCGCCCACGTATGAGGAAATGATACCCGAGTTCGTCGATACGATCGCTGCAATCGACGCGTTCCCGCTCCCCGTCGTGGCTGCGGTACAGGGGCGCTGTCTCGGTGGCGGGTTCGAGCTGGCGATGGCGGCAGATATCATCGTCGCCGCAGAGGGTGCCAGCTTCGGACAACCCGAGATCCTGCTCGGAGTGCTGCCTCCGGCTGCCTGCCCGCTGCTTCCCGATATCTGTCCGCCCGGCGTGGCCGCCGAGCTGGTGTTCACCGGTGATCCGCTGAGCGCAGAGGATGCGTTGCGCGCCGGTATCGTGACGCGCGTCGTCCCCGATGCCGAGCTGGAGGGTGCGTCGCTCGAGCTGGCCGGGCGCATCACGCGCCACAGCGGTGCGGCGCTGCGGGTCACCAAGCGGTTGCTGTGGGGAAGCCGGCAGGATAGACGCGCCGCCGCGCTCTCGCGGGCGGGCGCGATATACAACGACGAGTTGATGAAGACCAAGGACGCGCTGGAGGGGCTAAACGCCTTCCTGGAGAAACGCAAGCCGACGTGGAGCCACCAGTGATCTGAGCTCGCCGGCACGGCAAGGAGAAAGCGGATGTTCGAACAGCTCCGGGATTGGGAAAGAAACCGCCACGACTACGCGAAGGCTTGGAAGGAACGCACGGGCGGTAAGGTGTTGGGGTACTTCTGCACCTATGTCCCCGAAGAGATACTCCACGCGGCGGGGGTGCTCCCGGTGCGAATCCTCGGCAGCCACGAGCCCCAGGATGTTACCGAGCCCCACATCTTCGGCATGTACTGTCCCTTCTGCCGGGACTGCCTCGCCCAGGGACTCAAAGGGCGGTACGACTATCTCGATGGGATAATGATCGCCCAGTCCTGCCTGCACATCCGCCAGGCGTACACCTCGTGGGAGAAGCACCGGCCGCGCGAGTTCAGTTACTACCTGTGTATGCCTAACCACGTCCAGAGTCCGCGGGCGTTGCCTTTCTTGACCGGAGAGCTGGTCCAGTTCAAGGCGGCCGTCGAGGAGTGGACGGGGGTGACCATAACCGACGCCGACCTCGACAACGCTATCGAGGTATACAACGAGAACCGGCGCCTGATGCATGCAGTCTACGAGTTGCGCAAGGGCGAAGACCCGCCGCTCACCGGTGAGGAAGTGATGGAGATGGTGATCGCTTCCCAGATGACCGACAAGGCGGAACACAACGTGGAGCTCAAGCGGGTGCTGGAAGAACTCCCCGAGCGGCACAACGGTCGGCACACCGGCGTCCGTCTCATGATCATCGGCAGTGAGGACGATGACACCGAGTTCATCAATATGGTGGAGTCGTGCGGTGCGACGTTCGTTGTCGATGAACACTGTACCGGCACGCGCTACTTCTGGAACGAGGTGGAGCCGCGTCAGGACCGGCTGGAGGCCATCGCCGCTCGCTACATCGAGCGCGTCCCATGTCCCTCGAAGGACTGGGTGGAGCGGACGAGAATCCGCCACATCCTCGAGCTTGCCAGGGAGTGGAGGGTCGACGGGGCCATCGTCATGCAGCAGAAGTTCTGCGACCCGCACGAGCTCGACACTCCCGCCATACGCAAAGCGCTCGAGGATGAGGGTATCAAGACGCTGTTCCTCGAGTTCGATGTCACCGTACCCGTCGGGCAGTTCAAGGTTAGGGTCGAGGCGTTCCTCGAGATGTTCGCCGAAGAAGACCTCTTCGACTAGAGAGACCGAGAATGGCCAGCAAGCAGACCTACGAGACCAGACCGCTGGAGTGCTGGGGCAAGGCGAAGGAGATCCGTGAGAACTTCTACCGGGACTACGCCCAGGCCCACGAGAACGGTGGGATCAGATGGGCCGGCGGCGCCTGGACCTTCGGAGCCATTCCCTGCGGTCTCGGCGACGACGTCTATAGCCTGACCAGCGAGCCCTACGCAGCCTCGATCGCCGCCGATAAGGAGTTCTCCATGCGGTGCCTGGAGGCGGCGGA
>JBDHKT010000200.1:0-4627 GCA_039586255.1 Gemmatimonadota bacterium
TCTTCGATTTCCTCGTGTACGATGCGGATACCGAGACGTGGTCGTTGCTGGCGCGCGGACAGGACGCGACCCAGCTCATGTTTGCCGAGCCGCTGACCGACGAGCAGCTTCAGAAGCTTATGCAGTCGATGGCCCACCTCGCCGGCGGCACGTAGTTGTCGAGGAATCGGCGTAGCTAATCAGCGAGGGCAGCCCTCAGGCTGCCCTCGCTTCGCCCCGGTTTTGACGCGTTGCTGGAAGCATCCTGAGACCCACCCTCGGCACGACTCTTGCCCCTCTCAGCGCCAAACCTTATTTAGAACGCTCGTTCTGCGAGAGCGTGATCGAAAACAGCCCGGGGGCCTAACTGCGCCGTGGTGGCGCAGTTCCGTCCGGAAACGAGAGGGATCGTCCTTGAAGAAGGTGTTGCTGAGCGCCCTGGTCCTGGCGACAGTCGTGCTGGCCGGGTGTAACGCGAATCCAACACCCGCTGCGGTTGGGGACGACGCGGCGTTGAATACGGCGCCCGGGCATACGTACGTCGCCGGCCGTTGGGTTGAGGGCGGAAGCGGTGACGGTGTGCGTGCGGGCATGCAAGAGATCGACGTCGAGATTCCTGCCGGGGAGATCAACCTGAACAGCAAGGGTAAGTTCAAGGTCGTCATACCGACGACGGATGGATTCGACGCATCGGAGGTCGATCCCGAGACGGTGACGCTGGGTGACGGCAGGCGAGCGGACATCCGCGTACACAGGAAGAAGAGTGGGAAACTCATGGCCCGGCTCGAGGACGACGATGGAGACGGCGACCTCGACCTGGTACTTCACTTCGCGGTCCAGGAGCTGGTGGCGAACGGCGACCTGACAGAGAGCAGCACCGAACTCGTCCTCGAGGCCGCGACCTATGGTGGTCCGGTCGTCCACGGCGCGGCCACCGTGACCCCGAGATGGCTCGAGACCAAACATCTGCTACCGTCGTCCCGGATCGATACCTCAATGAGAATCGCGCTACTCCGGGCCATGCCTACGGCCTGGCAGGAGGTATGATCCGGCGCTAGAATGTCGCCGGCCCCCACCACGGGTGCTTAGCCTGTATTCTCGCTCAGCAAATCAAGCGAATGACGAACGAGACCCCGTCGAGGACCACGTTCGCCCGCGATCTTGGCCTGTTCGACGCCACGATGATCGGCGTCGGCGCCATGATCGGCGCGGGTATCTTCGTCCTCACGGGGATCGCCGCCGGCGAATCGGGCCCTGCCTCGATTCTGGCGTTCGCGCTGAACGGGGCGGTCACGCTTCTGACCGCCTTCGCCTACGCCGAGCTGGCCTCCGCCATCCCACGGGCGGGGGGCGGCTACTCGTTCGTGCGGATGGCCTTCCCGGGCGCGCTGGGCTTCACCGCCGGCTGGATGCTCTGGTTCGCGTATACGGTGGCGTGCAGCCTGTACGCTCTTGGGTTCGCCGGGTATTTCTGGGAGTTCTTCCACAAGTACGTCCCCGGCCTGACCGGAGGCCTGTTCGGGGTTCTCGGCGGGACCGTCCCCATCCTGATCGTCACGCTGCTGGTAGGGCTCGTCGTCATTCGGCTGAACATCCGGGGCGCCGAAGTCACGGGCCAGGCGGAGAACGCGCTGACTTTGGCGAAGCTCGCCATATTGGGGATTTTCGTGTTCTACGGGCTGAGGCGTGTGTTCGCCGCGCCGGCCGAGGCGGCCGAAAACTTCTCGCCGTTCTTCCCTCTGGGTGGTGGCGGTGTGCTTGTAGCGATGGGCCTGACGTTCATCGCCTTCGAGGGCTACGACCTGATCGCCACCGTCGCCGAGGAGATCAAGGAGCCGGAGAAGAACATCCCGCGCGCCACATTCATCGCGCTGGCGATCGCGGTAACGATGTATCTGCTGATACTGTTCGTCTCGCTGGGCGCGGTGAGCTCCGGCGATAGCCCGAGCTGGCAGTTCCTCGGCGAGTACAAGGAGACGGCGATCGTACGGGCGGCGGAGGACTTCATGCCCGCCTTCGGTGTCGGGGTCATCGTGTTTGGGGGCCTGCTGTCGACCATGTCGGCCTTGAACGCGACGGTCCTGGCGTCCTCGCGCGTCGCGTTCTCGATGGCACGTGACAACCTGCTGCCGCGTGAGATGTCGAAGATCCATCCGGAGCGGCGCACGCCGCGCATGGCGATCATCGTCACAGGTGTGATCCTCTTGGCCATGGCGCTGACCCTGCCTATCGAGGCGGTAGGCTCGGCGGCCAGCTTGATTTTCTTGCTCACCTTCGCGCTGGTGAACCTCGCGGTCATCGCGTTGCGCCGCAAAGCGCCGGAGATCCCTCGTACTTTTCGGGTTCCGCTCTACCCTCTAACGCCGATCCTCGGTATCTCGCTCAACGTCTTCCTGGCCCTCTACCAGTTCAAGTTCCAACCGCTCGCCTGGTACGTGACGGCGGGCTGGGTGATCCTCGGCCTTCTCATCTACTTCGGGTACTTCGAGAAGCAGGCGGCCGGCGTGGAACCACAGGTGCTCATCCCGAGCCAGCGGCCGCTGGAGGAGAAGCCCGACTACTCCGTCGTTGTGCCTCTGCACAACCCGGACACCGTCAGGACACTGCTCGACTTCGCCAGCCCGATAGCCCGGGCGCGCGGCAGGCGATTGGTTGCCGTCACTGTGGTGGTCGTGCCGAGGCAGCTACCGATCCACGAGGGTCTGCGCTTCACTCACCACAGAGAGCCACTGCTCAGGCAGGCGCGCGAGTACGCGGCGGAGCACGGCATTGAGCTCGAGACCGATGTCGCCATCGCGCATAACGCGCACCACGGGATCCTCGAGGCGGCGGTGCGGCACCGCGCCGACGTGCTGTTGATGGGCTGGAAAGGCTACACGGATACGCGAGAGCGCATCTTCGGAGAGGTCGCCGACCAGGTGATCCGGCATGCCCGCTGCGATCTGCTGCTATTGAAGATCGCCGACGACGGGCAGTTCAAGCGCTGCCTGTTCCCCACGGCGGGCGGCCCACACGCGCAGCTTGCGGCAGAGTTCCTCAACGTGCTGGGCAAGGCGTTCGAAATGGAGGTGACGGCCGGCTACGTCGTGCCGCCGGGAGCGTCGGAGCGGCAGCGTTCCGAGGCAGAACGCTGGATCGAGAAGACGCTAGTCCACTTCGATGCGACTCTGCCCCTGGAGAAGCAGCTGATCGAGGCGGAATCGGTGGCCGGAGGTCTGGCGCTGGCCAGTCGCGACTGCGACCTGGTCGTCATCGGTGCCGCCAAGGAGCCTCTGTTCCGCAAGGTGTTGCTGGGCGAAATCCCGGAGAAGGTGGCCCGCCACTCACCGGCGTCGGTGCTCGTGGTCAAGCGCTACGAGGGCGCGGTGAAGTCTCTTTTCAAGCGGCTTATGGGGTGACCCTCCACTGCGGCGCGGACAGACGCGGCCAAGACTCGGCGAAAGCGAGCACCGGTTGCTGCCGATCTGCAAGCGGGCCCATTATGTGCCCCTGCCGATGCGAGGCCGGGCCCTTACGGAGGACATGATGATCAAGGATGCTTCGGTCGCCAACTACATAGGCGGTGAGTGGGTGACCTCCTCGGGTTCCGAGACCCTGCCGGTCACCAACCCGGCCACGGGAGAGCATCTCGGGCAGGTTCCGCTATCCAGCTCGGAGGACGTTGGCTCCGCGGTGGAGGCGGCCCAAAGTGCGTTTCCGGCCTGGCGCGCGACGCCGGCGATCGACCGCGCGCGGGTCCTCTTCCAGTTGAAGACGCTGCTCGAGGAGAACTTCGAGGCCCTGGCCACCAGCCTTGCCCGTGAGCACGGCAAGAACCTGGAGGAGTGCCGCGGGGAGATCAGGCGCGGGATCGAGAACGTGGAGCATGCCTGCGGCGCTCCCACGCTCATGATGGGCTCGATGCTCGAGGACATAGCTCCGGGGATCGACTGTGAGACCGTCCTGCAGCCGCTGGGCGTTTTCGCCGGCATTACGCCCTACAACTTCCCAGTCATGATCCCGATGTGGTTCTGGCCCTACGCGATCGCTACCGGCAACACGTTCGTGCTCAAGCCCAGCGAGCAGGATCCTCTAACGCACATGATTGTTGTCGAGTTGGCCGCACAGGCGGGTCTGCCGAAGGGTGTGCTCAACGTGGTGCACGGTGCCCGGGACGCTGCGGCGGCGCTGATCGAGCACCCCGATGTGAAAGGGATCTCGTTCGTCGGCTCGAGCGCGGTGGCAGAGCAGATCTACGCGGGCGCGGCGGCGCGTGGCAAGCGCGTGCAGGCGCTGGGCGGAGCGAAGAACTATCTCGTGGTGCTCCCGGACGCGGACTACGACGGGGCGACCGATGCGATCCTCTCATCGCTGTTCGGCTCTGCCGGCCAGCGTTGCCTGGCAGGCAGCGTGATCGTGGGTGTCGAGGACGCCTATCCTGACATGAAGGAGCGGCTGCTGGACGGGGCGGTTTCGCTCAGCATGGGCTATGCCCTCGAAGGCGACCCCTTCATGGGCCCGGTGATCTCTGCATCGCATCGCCAGCGCGTCTTCGGCTACATCGAGGAGGGGATCCAAGAGGGCGCCAAGCTGTTGCTCGACGGCCGCGACGCAACGGTGAAGGCTCACCCCAAAGGACACTGGGTCGGTCCCACTTTCTTCGATGAGG
>JBDHKT010000201.1:0-4624 GCA_039586255.1 Gemmatimonadota bacterium
TGCTCGCAAGCTCGGCGCTCGTCCTCCTGGCCGCCGTGGGACGCGTGCTGCTCGCGCCCCCCGATCCCGGCGTGGTCGACCACGGCCTGGCCGCCGTGACGGAAGTGGATGCGGCGCTGGCGGTGGCGGAATCGATCCGCGCCGAAGAAGAGCGCCGGCGGCGCCCGCTAGCGACGGGCGAACGAATCGATGTCAACACCGCCGGCGAGATCGAGCTCGACCGCCTGCCGGGCGTCGGCCCAAGCCTCGCGCGGGCGATCGTGGCCCACCGTCAGAGGGAGGGGTCATATTGGGATCTGGGCGAATTGGAACGGGTGCCCGGGCTGGGGAGTAGTACGGTAAGACGCCTGGCGCCGTACACCACCCTGCCGGCGGCGGGGAGCGGCGGCGCGCCAGGCGGCGGGGCAGGCAGGTCGAGGCCGGCCGGCCCGCCGGGAGCGGCGGTCGTCGACCTGAACCGCGCCTCGGCCGGGGAGTTAGAGGCTCTACCGGGCATCGGCCCGGCCCGCGCCAGCGCCATCCTGCGGTGGCGTGGGGAGCACGGCTCCTTTCGGACGGTCGACGATCTGCTGGAGGTGCCGGGGATTGGGCCGGCGACGCTGGAGCGGCTGCGCGCTCTGGTCGGCGTTGACCTTGACACTTTCCGTAACTTCTAGCAGCTTTGTAACTTGCTGTCCCCCCCGCCGCGGGTAACAAGCTGCGTAGGAATAATTCCGATCGACATGGCGACCCGAACTAAAGCCAGCGACCTCATCGGCGACCTTTTGGTCCGCGAAGGTCTGATCACGGAGGACCAGCTGCGGAGCGCTCTGCAGGAACAGCGCACCAACGGCCACCGCCTCGGCTACACGCTCGTGGCCATGGGCGTGGTCTCCGAGACCGACCTGACGCGGGTGCTCGCCAGGAAGTACCGCGTCAAGGCGGTGGACTTGTCGCGGATCGACAATATCGACAAGCGCGTGATCATGCTGGTCAAGCCGGAGATCTCGGTCCGGCACCTGATCTTGCCGCTGCGCCGGGTCGGTCGGACGCTGACGGTGGCGATGGCGAACCCCACCAACCTGGAGGCTATCGACGAGCTCAGGTTCTCGACCGGCTACGACATCGAACCGGTGGTGGCCGGCGAGTACTCGCTGCGCAAGGCGGTCGAGAAGTACTACGAGACGACGGAAGACAACCTCCAGGACCTGCTCAAGGAGTTCGACGAGGAAGAGATCGAGGTCGTCGACGAGCGCTCGGCCGAGGACGAGATGTCCGTCACGGCGCTGCAGGCGCAGGTCGAGGAGGCGCCCGTGGTCAAGCTGATCAACGGGATCCTCACCAGCGCCGTCTCGAAGGGCGCCAGCGACATCCACATCGAGCCCTACGAGAAGGAGGTCCGGGTCCGATTCCGCGTCGACGGCGCCCTGCGCGAGATCATGCGACCGCCGCTCAAGATGAAGGCCGCGTTGACCAGCCGCGTGAAGATCCTCGCCGACCTGAACATCGCCGAACGCCGCGTGCCCCAGGACGGGCGCATCAAGATGCGCATGGGCAAGCGCGTCATCGACTTCCGTGTCTCGACGCTGCCCGGCATCTTCGGCGAAAAGATCGTACTGCGTATCCTGGACAAGTCGAACCTCCAGCTCGACCTCGAGCAGTTCGGCATGGAGGCCCAGTCCGAGAGGGACTTCCTCCACGCGATTCGCAATCCCTACGGAATGGTGCTGGTCACGGGACCGACGGGCTCTGGTAAGACCACGACCCTGTACTCGGCGATAACAAAGATCAACACCGAAGAGGTCAACATCATGACCGCGGAGGACCCCGTTGAGTACAACCTCCGCGGCATCAACCAGACACAGGTCAGACCCGAGATCGGCCTGACGTTCGCGGCGGCGCTGCGCGCGTTCTTGCGTCAGGACCCGAACATCATCCTTGTCGGTGAGATCCGTGACATGGAGACGGCCTCGATCGCCATCAAGGCCGCGCTCACCGGTCACCTCGTGCTGTCGACCCTGCACACCAACGACGCGGCGTCCACGATCACGCGTCTGATCGATATCGGAGTGGAGCCCTTCAACGTGGCCTCGGCGGTCAATCTCGTGACGGCCCAGCGACTCGTTCGCCGGATCTGCTCCCACTGCCGGGCCGAGACCACGTATGATGCGGATATGATGGATGCCGCGGAGATCCCCCCTGAGAAGGCCGCGCAGATTAAGTTCCACAAGGGTGAGGGGTGCGATCACTGCGACGGTACGGGCTACAAAGGTCGCCAGGGCCTTTACGAGGTCATGCCGGTCAGTGCCATGATCCGCCGCATGATCATGCACGGGGACAGCGCCGACGTCATGAAGCAACAGGCGGTCGATGACGGAATGCTGACCCTGCGCGACGATGGGTTGATAAAGATAAACAGGGGGATTACGACGCTGGAAGAGATCCTGAAGGAGACTGCGGCGTAATTCTCGCGGCCAGCCCGGCTTGGGCCGACCTCATCGCTTCGGCCTGCCGTCCGGGAACTACCTCCCCTGCCGTGAGTAACATAGCCTCATGAATCATTCGGCCGCCGCCGAACCGTCTCGCTGGTGGCCTAGCGCAAGAACTCCGAAGCAGACAGGAAGCCGGCAGCCTCGCCACGAGGCGCGAATTACGGGCACGAACATATGACAACACTGAGTGTACGCGGATTGCTCGAGGAGATGATCGATCGGGGGGCTTCCGACCTCCACCTAACCGCGGGCGACCGACCGAAGCTCCGGGTCGATGGCGATCTGGCCAATGCTAACGTCGACCACGTGCTCACGCCCAAAGACACTCTGCAGCTGACCTACTCGATCCTGACCGAGAGTCAGAAGAAGAGGTTCGAGCAGGAGGACGAGCTCGATTTCTCGTTCGGGATTCAAAACCTGGCGCGCTTCCGTGGCAACGCCTATCGACAGCGCGGGTGCGTGGCGATGGCGATCCGGCTCATCCCGTTCAACATACTTAGCTTCGAGCAGCTCGGCTTACCACCGATCCTCAGAAAGCTGTCGGAGCGTCCGCGTGGATTGGTCCTCGTTACCGGGCCCACCGGATCAGGTAAGTCGACCACGCTCGCCTCGATGGTCGATCACATCAACAAGACGCGTAAGGGTCATATCATCACGATCGAGGAGCCGATCGAGTTCATCCACCGGCACCAGAGCTGCATGATCAATCAGCGCGAGGTGGGTAGCGACACCCAGAGCTTCGCTAACGCGCTCAAGTATGCTCTGCGACAGGATCCGGACGTCCTGCTGGTAGGCGAGATGCGCGATCTCGAGACGATCGCGATGACCCTGACGGCTGCCGAGACCGGCCACCTGGCCCTGGCCACCCTGCACACCAACTCGGCGGCGGAGAGCATCAACCGAATCATCGACGTATTCCCGTCGCATCAGCAGTCGCAGGTGCGGGCGCAGCTATCGTTCGTGCTCGAAGGTGTGGTGACACAGACGCTCTTGCCCAAAGCGCGCGGGCGAGGCCGCTGCGTGGCCTGTGAGGTTCTCATCGCGACGCCCGCTATTCGCTCCGTGATACGTGAAGCGAAGATCCAGCAGATCTATGGGCTCATGCAGGCCGGTAAGAAGCACGGGATGCAGACGCTGAACGATGCTCTGTATCAGCTTTACCTGAACGGTGAGGTCAAGCTGGAGGAGTGCTTGAAGCGGTCGGCGGACCCGAACGAACTGCTGAGATTGGCGGGTGAGCCCGTTCCGGCGTAGAATAAGTGCAAGTGTGACACTCGGTCGCACGATGCCACAGCAATCGGCTTGTGGGGATTAAGAGATGCCAGTCTTTATTTACAGCGCAAAGACTGTAACCGGAGAGATCCAGACCGGTAACGTCGATCTGCCGAATCGCGAGGCCGTTATCGGCTATTTGCGGCGGCAGCGACTCATCCCCGTGACGGTGAGGGAGAAGCCGAAGGACATCAGCTTCGTCATCGGCCGCCGCGTGAAGATGAAGGAGACGGTGCACTTCACCAGACAGTTTGCCACCATGGTGAACTCGGGTCTGCCACTGGTGCAGTGCTTGGAGATCCTCGGCCAGCAGACGGAGAACAAGTTCCTGGCCAACAGCATCAAGGAGGTACAGGCCGACGTCGAATCGGGCGCTACCCTGGCCGATGCGCTCCGAAACCACCCGAAGGTCTTCACCGAGCTGTATGTGAACATGGTGGCGGCGGGTGAGGCCGGTGGTATCCTGGACACCGTTCTTCTGCGTCTGTCCGTGTTCCTGGAGAAGAACGAGGCGCTGGTGCGGAAGGTCAAAGGTGCGATGATCTACCCGGGGGTCATTCTCGCCGTGGCAACGATCGCCGTCACCGTGCTGCTCGTCTTCGTGATCCCCACGTTCGAGAACATGTTTTCCAGCGTCAACATGACGTTGCCGGCCCCGACGCGCCTCGTCATCTGGATGTCGGACATGCTCCAGACGTACTGGTGGTTGATGCTCGGTCTTATAGCCGCCAGCGTCTACAGCATACGCATGTACTACAAGACATCCGCCGGCCGGCTGGCTCTCGATAGGTTGTTGCTGCGAGTACCCGTCCTCGGGGACCTGCTGCGCAAGACGGCAGTCGCCCGGTTCACCCGGACGCTCGGTACGCTCTTGTCGTCCG
>JBDHKT010000202.1:0-5857 GCA_039586255.1 Gemmatimonadota bacterium
GTTTTGCGGGGATGTTTTTCCTCATCCCGGGGCTGATCTTCGAGGTCGGGATACCGCTGGAAATCATCGCCGCGATGCTGATCGTGTACATCGCCAAGCTGACCCAGGGGGCGCGGGCCGCCTGGACCTTCGGCCTCGTCCTGCACGCCGCGCACATCCTCGGCGCGGTCTTCTACATCCCGCGCCTGCCAGCGCTGCTCGGCTGGCCGCTTTTGCTCGCCAACGTCTACTCGCTGATCGTGCTGCTCATCTACAGGCAACTCTGGACGGAAATACCGGCGGTGAAACAGGCCTAGTCTTGCTGAGGATCGGAGCCGGGTCGCTAACACCAGCTCCGCTCGTCGGTCCCCCGGGCTCCTCCCCCGGCAACACGCGACCAAGGGGACAGCAGTTTTGAGCAGCGGCTGGTGCTTACCCACCGGTTGCGGGGGTCGGGGCGGGTCGTCGAGCGGAGCTGGTGTTAGCGACCCCGCGATCCCGGCGCAGCCGGGAGCGCGGGGGAGGCCGGAGCGAGACGACCGCCCCGACCCCCAAACCCGGATGCAGGGATCCGGGTTCGCTACACCGAGAAGTACTTCGCCTCGGGATGGTGAACGACCAGCGCCGCCGTCGACAACTCAGGAATCAGCGCCCCGGCCTCGGTGAGGTCCATACCGAGCTTTTCCCGCGCCGGCAGCAGCTCGAAGACGATGCGATGCTGGCGATGGTCAGGACAGGCGCCGTAGCCCCACGAGTAGCGCAGGCCGCGGCCGGGATCGATCCCCAACTCTGCGCGGATCCGCGAGTGGACGTACTCGGCTCCCGCCTCCGCCAGCCGCACGCCGAACCCGTGCAGGTAGTAACCCTCCGAGTAATCGCCGCCCTTCATTAGTCCATCCGACTTCTCCAGCAGCGCATCGCCCACGCTGACGATCTGGAACGCGACTACATCGCGCTCGCCGGTCGCGCCCGGGACGAAGTAGTCTGCCAGGCTCAGCTCGTCGTACTCCTCCTGGCGCGGGAAGTCGAAGCGGGCGATCTCGCGGTCCGGATCCTTCGGGTCGTAGACCACCAGGTCGTTCCCGTGGGAGGCCGCCGGAAAGAACCCGTACGCCGCCTGCGTCTGCAGCCAACCGCCGGCCAGCGTCTCCCGCTGGTAGCGTTCCAGCCTGGGCTCGAACTCCTCACTCAACAACCGCTCCCACTCCGCGCCCTTCGCGTTCTTGGCGCCCCAATGCAGGCGATACAGAGTGTTCAGGTCGATGAGCGGGAAGAGCTCGGCGAGCGGCAGGCGCTCGAGGACCTTGACGCCCCAGAATGCCGGCCGCGGAATCTCGATGTCGCGGGAGAGGCCGCGCGGGCCGGCCAGGCCGGCACGCATCGCCTTCGCCCGCTCCTGCAGAGCTGCGCGCTTCGCGACACCCTCGTGAATCTCCCGACGGCGCGCGCGCAAGAAATGCCCCGCGAAGGCGTCCTTGCAGTAGAACAGGCCCGACGGGTAAACCGTCTCTTTCTCCCGGTCGACGAACGCCGCGACGCGCACGAACGACGGGTTGATCGCGGCACCGCCGACTAGGACGGGATAGTCGAGCCCCCGGGCGTGCAGCTCCTGCACACAGAGCGGCATCTGCTTCGAGGTGGAGACCAGCAGGGCCGAGAGGCCGATGGCGTGGGCGCCCACCTCCTCCGCCTTGGCAATGATCGTGTTGATGGGGACCTGCTTGCCCAGATCGTAGACGGTGTAGCCGTTATTGCTGAGGATCGTGCCCACCAGGTTCTTGCCGATATCGTGGACATCGCCGTAGACGGTGGCCAGCACGACCTTTCCCTTCGTCTCACCCTCCAGGTGATCGAGGTAGGTCTCGAGACGCGCGACCGCCTTCTTCATCACCTCGGCCGATTGGAGCACGAAGGGGAGGATGAGCTCGCCGGTCCCGAACTTGTCGCCCACCTCCTTCATCGCCGGCAGCAGTACGTTGTTGAGGACCGAGACCGCCGCCTGGTTGTCGCCACCGCGGCCCTCGATCGCGGCATCGACGAGATCCTCGATCCCTTTCTTCTTCCGGTGGAGGATCATCCAGTGGATGACCTGCTCTGGCGTCATCGTCGCGGTGGGATCGACCTGCTCGGCCTCTTCGGCAGTGTGCTCCTCGAAGTAAGCGATGTAGCGCGCCAAGGCATCTTCGCTGCGATCGAAGATCAGATCGTCGGCGAGCGCGCGTTGTTCCTCATCGACCTCGGCGTACGGGATTATGTGAGTGGCGTTGACGATCGCCATGTCGAGGCCGGCCTCGACGCAGTGGTGGAGGAACACGGAGTTGAGCACGGCGCGGGCCGGAGGCTGAAGCCCGAAGGACACGTTGGAGACACCGAGGCTCGTGAACACACCCTGCAGCTCGCGCTTGATCCCGCGTATCCCCTCGATGGTGTCGACCGCCGAGTGCCTGAATTCCACCTCGCCCGTCGCCAGCGTGAAGGTGAGGGCGTCGTAGATCAGGTCCTGCGGCCGCAGGCCGTAGTCATCCACGCAGATCTCGTAGATCCGCCGCGCGACCTCGAGCTTCCGCTCGGCGGTCTTCGCCATTCCCTCTTCATCGATCGTCAGGGCGATCACGGCGGCGCCGTGCTCGATCGCGTGCGGCAGCACCGAATCGATGCGGTCACGCCCGCTCTCCAGGTTGATGGAGTTGATGATCGCGCGACCCGGGTTGGCATTGAGGGCCGCTTCGACCACGTCGACCTCGGTCGTATCGACCACCAGTGGCGCCGGCACGCCCTGCGCGAGCAGCTTGACAAGGGCGCGCATCTGCTCGGCCTCGTCCTGCCGCTCGGTGAGCGCCGTGCAGACGTCCAGCAGATGCGCGCCGCCCTCGACCTGCTCGCGGCCGATGGTGACGATCTCGTCGTACTCGTCCTCGAGCAACAACTGCTTCACCCTGCGCGAGCCCTGGCTGTTCACCCGCTCGCCGATGAGCGTGGGCGCCGGCTCCTGGGCGATATCGAAGGCTTCCATGGCGCTGGAGACGCGCGGCACGCTCTTAGCATCACGGGCCCGCGGCTTCTGACCCCAGACGCGCTCGACCACTAGCTTCATGTGCTCGGGCGTGGTACCGCAGCAACCGCCGACTATGTTGACGCCGATCTTCCGCACGAACTCTTCGTGCGCATCGGCCAGCTCGTCAGGGGTCAGGCCGTAGACGGCCACACCGTCCACGTTGTGCGGGATACCGGCGTTGGGAATCACACTCACTGGAAGGTCGGTGTTCTCGCACAGGTAGCGGATCGGTTGCCGCATGTGCTCCGGCCCCGTGGAGCAGTTGAGGCCGATCACGTCGATGCGCAGCGCCTCGAGCGTTACCAGTGCCGCCTCGATACTGGTGCCGAGGAGCATGCGGCCGGAGGTGTCAAGGGTGGGCTGCACCTGGATTGGGAGCACGACGCCTGCCTCGCGCAGCGCCTTCCTGACGCCGGCGACCGCCGCCTTCATCTCCAGGATGTCCTGGCCCGTCTCGATTATCAGCAGATCCACGCCGCCGGCGATCAGCCCCTGCGCCTGTTCCCGGAAGACCTCCAGCAACTCGTCGTAGGTGATGTTCCCGAGCGTCGGGTCCGAGGCGCTGGGCAGATAACCGGACGGCCCGATACTCCCGGCCACGAAGCGCGATCGGACCGGCGTGGCGAACTCGTCCGCAGCCTGGCGGGCGGCGCGGGCGGCGGCCTCGTTCAGCTCGACGATCTTCTCGGAGAGCCCGTACTCGGCGACGCTCAAGCGGTTGGCACGGAACGAGTCGGTCTCGATGACATCGCAGCCCACCTCGAGGAACGAGGCGTGGAGGTCGCGGATGACATCGGGGCGCGAGAGCACGAGATGATCGATGCAGCCCTCGAGTTGCGGACCGCCGTAATCCGCGGCGGACAGCCTCAGCGCCTGGACGCTCGAACCCATCGCCCCGTCGAAAACGAGGATCCGTTCTCTTAGCGTCTCGATATACCCGCTCTCACCCAATGCCTTACCTCTCTCCCTCGTACTCGTACTCGAAAAAACGACGCCCCGCTCGATAGTCTTCCGCGCGGGGCGTGAATAGGCGATTCACGTAACCTGTCCCGGCACTTTAGACCTTTGGTTCGGCGACCTTGCAGCCGCCCGGCGGTGGCAAGCGTCCACAAATCCGTCCGCCGGAAACAGCTTGGATACTCGGCTCAAGTATCGCTTGAGCCGCGGGGCGGGTCAAGGATGGTTCACAGCCGGCGAGCGGAAAGGCTTGCCCACGCCATCAAAAGCGTGTATTTAGCAATCGAAAACGTAACCGGCAGCACGCTATTCCCCGCCGCCGAGCAACGAGAATAGGAGGAAGGATGATGAGGGGAGCTCGCCTGGGGTTCGCACTTTTGGTGCTGGCCGTCACCCCCATGACTGCCTTCGCGCAGGCCGGAGTTACCCGTCTGATGACGGGCCCTGACGCGCTAGGCCGGGGGGAGATGGAGGTTCGCGGCTACGTAACGATCGAGGAAGAGATCGACCTCTTCGGCGTCTACCGCCGCGGGGTCGGGGGCAACCTCGACTTCGGCGTCCGCGCCGGCTACACGGGGGCCGCCGACGGCGGCATCCACGTCGGCGGCGACCTGCGCTACGAGTTGCCCATAACGGACATGGACGTGGAGTTCGCCCTGGCCGGCGGTATACAGGCCAGCTTCATGGACCTCGGCAATCTGATCGCCGTGCCGTTCGGCGTGTCGATCGGAACGGACGTGGGCAACGCGGAGCGCTCGGTGATCCTCTACGGCCTGCCGTTCCTCGAGATCGATCGCGTCGATCCTGACGCAGGCGGTTCCGACACGGAACTCGAGTTCGGGGTCGAGTTGGGCGGCGAGGTCGAGATCACGAGGAACTGGATCGGCAACGCGGTGTTCTCCTTCAGCTCGCACGAGGGCGACGAAGTCCACCTCGCACTCGGCGTTATCTGGCGCCGCTAGGTCGGACGAGCGAGAAAAAGCGAAGGGGCCAACGGCCTTAGCCGGCGGCCCCTTCTCGTGCAGCCCCCCCCCGGACTAGAACGCTTCTCGCATCGCCGTACGGATCACGCTGCCCACGTTAGGTGTGCCGGGCGGTAGCAGCTCCGGGTTGCGGAAATCGGTGTCGAACGACCAGTCGCGCTGCGGCGGCCGGTAGTACGAGCCGTTCCAGGTCCCGGTCGTCTTCTGGCTGGTGAAGGGGCTGATGAGCGCGCCGCTGTAGTGGAAGACGACCTTGCTGCCGTCAGACTCCCTCCAGTTCTCGAGAAAGCGTGGGAAGTTCTCGATCCCACCACCGTACCAGTCCTGGTAGAAGGCATTGGTGCCGTCGGCGGGGCAATCGACGTCGTGGTGATCGCAGGGCGTCGGCCAGTGACCGGCGAGGACGCCGGCGTTGACCCAGGTCTCGTCCGCCCGCTCGTACGTCCACACGTCACCGCTGACCCAACCCTCGAAGAAGAGACAGGGTAAATCCTGGGCGACGAGGCCATCGCAGTTATCGAAGATGTTGTCCGCGGGAAGGTTGTCTTTGTCCTTCCACTTGTGGGAGAGAATAGTGATGCCGTCTGCCGCCAGCGCCGCCGGCTGCTTGTGTTTCTTGTTGTAGTGCCCCTCGACGTAGAGCGGCCAATCGGTGGCGAAGGTCAAGCGGTTGGGTAGCTCCTCCCCCTCCTTCAGGCGCAGACCCGGATCCACCGTGGCATCGAGCAGGATATCGAGTACCTCGTCGGGGTAGCCGTCGATGGTCGCTGGCAGCTTGAACTCCACGTATACGATCTCGGCAACGCGGTCCTCGTCGTTACCGACCCAATCATCCAGCTTCTTGATATCGATGGTCAGAACGTCTTTCAACTCCTCCTCGCGG
>JBDHKT010000614.1:0-2731 GCA_039586255.1 Gemmatimonadota bacterium
CCCGTACGACCCCGAGCTCGGCATTATTGGGCCGGGAGGATTGCTGGCGCGGGTGATTTACAACACCCGGCTGTACGCGATCGACGTACTGCCCGAGTCGCTGGTGGGCGTAGCACCGGGGCTTCTGACGATCCTGATGGCGTTCATCGCGGCGCTGTTACTCATCGCCTTGGCTCTCGTGGCGTGGGTGCGCGGGCTTCGCAGACAGCATGTCCTCGAGCTGTTCGTGTTCCTTTACGTGGGACTGATCGTCCTTTGGCCGGAGGCCTGGACCGATAGGCGCTTCCTTCTGCCGGTGCTGCCCGCGGTGTTTCTGTTAGGGGTCTCCGGGTTGGAGTGGTGTCTGGAGTTCTTGCGTGTGCAGCGCCGGGCCTGGTCGCTTCCAGTATTTGGAGCGATCCTGGTCGTGCTGGCCGTGCCCAGCCTGGTGCTCTCGATCGGCTACCGCCAGCGGTGCATGAGGATCTACCGCCAGGGCGATGAGTTCGCGTGTTATCCGGGACCCTGGCGCGCCTTCACGGAGATAGCCTACTGGGTGCGAGACAACACGCCTGAAGACGCGATCGTTGTCAGTCGTAAGCCCCGTCTGGTCTACGTCTTCTCGGGCCGGCGTGGCAACGTCTATCCGTTCACCACACAAGACGAGGAGATGCTGACCTTCCTCGACGAGGTGCAGGCGGATTATGTGCTCGTGGTGCCGGTGAGTCGCACGACGTACCAGTACGTGCTGCCGGTGATCCTGAGCGTGCCGGAGCGCTTCGAGGTCGTCTATGAGATCGACGACCAGAGGACTATCCCCTCGTATGTTCTGAAGTACTACCCTGAGGGCGACGCGCCGATTGTGCTCGAGGCGGAGGGTTGACGTGAGCCATCCCGCCCGCGTTCTCATCCTGCTCGGCACACGTCCGGAAGCGATCAAGCTGGCGCCCGTCGCCCGAGCGCTGCGTGCGCGTGCGGAGCCGGTGGAGGTTCGAGTCGTCTCGACGGGACAGCACGACGATCTGCTGGACGGCGCGCTGGCGAGCCTGGAGATGACGCTCGATGACGACCTGGAGATCATGCGTCCGGATCAGGATCTCTACGACGTTGGCGTCGAGTGCCTGCGCGGCCTACGACCGCTGTTGCGGTCGCTGAAACCGTCGAAGGTGATACGGCCACGGTCTTTTTCGGGGCGCTCGCCGGCTTCTTCGAGCGTACGCAGGTCGCGCACGTCGAGGCGGGCCTCCGCTCGCAGAACAAGTGGGCGCCGTTCCCCGAGGAGATCTTCCGCAGGCTCACAGATGTGACGACGGACCACTACTTCGCGCCGACGGCTGGGGCGCGGCAGAACCTGCTGGCCGAAGGCGTCCCCGAGGGGCGGATCAACGTCACGGGCAACACGGTGATCGACGCCGTCAAGGCGCTGGCCGGATCCGCAGCGCCGGTCAGTAACCCGGAGCTGAAGGGGATTCTTGATTCGGGGCGACGCATCGTCCTCGTGACGGCGCACCGTCGCGAAGCCTTCGGTGCCCCGCTGCGCGAGGCCTTCGCTGCGCTGCGGACGTTGGCCGAGTCGCACCCTGACGACGTGTTCGTCTACCCAGTTCACCCGAACCCCAACGTTCAGGGACCGGCTACCGAGCTGCTGGCGGGTATGCCGAACTTTCGACTTCTCGAGCCCCTCTCGTACTCCGATCTCGTGCAGGTGCTCGCCCGCGCCTGGCTCGTCCTGACCGACTCCGGTGGCATCCAGGAGGAAGCGCCATCGTTCGGCGTGCCGGTACTCGTTCTCCGAGAGGTGACCGAACGGCCGGAGGGTGTCGAGGCGGGAGTGGCGCGACTGGTCGGTACGTCGCGCGAGCTCATCCTGGAGCAGGGTGGCGAACTGCTGGACGACCCTGAGGCGCACAGCCGTATGGCGCAGGCGAAGAACCCGTACGGTGATGGGCGCGCCGGCGAGCGTATCGCAGATATCCTTCTGCACCGGCTGCTGGATATTCCCCGTCAGATGGAGGAATGGGGCTGAGAGTTCTCGTGCAAGTGTCGGGGTCGTGCAAGTGTCGGGGTCTTCTGTATCGCTGAGGATCGAAGCGACGTCGATCGCGACACTGGGGGCTATACAGCGCGATCTTTGCACGGCGATGGAACGACGGCGGGCCGGGGCATGAGTCATTCACTGCCACGATCCCTCAGAATTCTCTACATCGTGAGTGCCTACGCTCGCCACTCGGGCGATGTCATCACGCCGTGGTTGGTGGAGACGATACATCGTTTGCAGGAGGCTGGATTCGAGATTGAAGTGCTGGCCCCTGCTTATCTGGGCTCCGCGAGCCACGTCATCGAGGGCGTGCGTGTTCATCGTTTCCGTTACGCGCCCAGACGCTGGGAGAACCTGACACACGACGAGACGGCGCCCGACCGGGTTCGCCGGTACCCTTGGTACCTGGCCCTCGTGCCCGGCTATGTACTCGCCGGAACGCGTGCAGCGGTCCGGCTGGTACGACAGGGCGGCTTCGACATTGTGCACGTACATTGGCCGTTGCCCCATGCAATCCAGGGACTGGCTGCGAAACGTCTGGCCGGTCTTCCGACGGTGCTATCATTCCATGGCGTGGAGCTCACCTGGGCACGTCAGTTCGCGCCCTTCCGACCCTTCCTGCGCAGCGTGATACGCCGCGCCGACGCGCTGACTGCCAACTCCGAGTACACGGCTGGCATGATCCGCTCGATCTACGATCGAGATGTCCAGATT
>JBDHKT010000203.1:0-4602 GCA_039586255.1 Gemmatimonadota bacterium
GTACGCCGCCGCGGCGCCCAGCAGGTAGACCGCTAGGACCTGCCATATCGAGCGCCGGTGGAGCTCGATGACCAACCGTTTTAGGCGCGACTTGGTCATGCCAATCTCGCGGCGGATCGGAAGTCCGTCATCGTGTTCATACCGGAGACAAGATGCGTATCCCGTTTTGTCGCGGCAACTTACTGGCTAGGTTCTATCAGCGCGAACGGCCCGGCCCGCCGGGGCTCGGGCTCCACTACTCACTACGTGTCAAGTGAGGTCGAAGGGTTCACGAAACAAAGAGCCGGGAGCGGCCCCACCGCACCCGGCTCTCGCTTCGCTCTGAGCGAAACGCTTCGGTCAGTTCTCGCCGCCGAACATCCGCATCATCTCCAGGATGCTGTGACGCTCGTAGTCTTCGGGGATAACGAACATGTCGTCCGCAAGGGATGTGCGCTCGACCGAGATCACGGCCGAGATGTCGTACGAGTACTCGCCCCAGGGATACCGCTTCAGCGTCTGCTCGAGGACCGGGAACCCGTGCTCGGCTAGGAGCATGAACACCTCGGTATCCTCGTCCTCCTCCTCGAACATGCCCATGCTCTTCATGCGCGATTCGAGCTCGAGAAAGACCTCGACCACATCGCTCAGGTCCTTCGTGACCCAGGCGACCGTGGTCTCCTGTTCCGACTTGATCTCGAACGCCTCGGCGTGCATCCCGTTGATGTCCTTGGCATGACCGAGCGGACGGACCTCAGGCTTGGCGCGGGGCTCCGCCTCTTCCTCGGCCATCATCTCCTTCATCTCCTCGAAATCCTCTCTCGTCATCTCCAGTACCAGCCGCTCGGCCGGATTGACGAGCGAGAAGGATCCCGCACCGAAATCGAGGATCGCGTAGCCGGGCATCTCTTCCTCGAGGCCGCCGTCGACGCGCATCATCGTGCCCTTGAAGTGGTAGGTCAGGACTTCGACCTCGATCCCGCCCAGCTGCGGGGCCTCCGCGATAATGCGCACGATCGGTACTTCGAAGATCCCCGAAGCGTCGAACTCCTCCTCCTCGCCCGCGGGGCCGAGCAGGTACTTGAGCGCCTCCTCATCGAGTGAGGCGGCGCGCGTCTCGATCGTGCCCTCGAAGCCCTGGGCCCATGTCAGCCCGGGCAGGGCGAGCGCGGCGAGCAGCGCGGCGGATGTGAAGATGCGGGGCAGTCTCATTAGAGCCTCCCGAGGTCTTGGTATAAGGGCCGGTACGGGCCAATCTGGCGTCGCGATTGTCAGAACTAATAGCGGAGCGCCCGGGGCCCCGTCAACCACCGACATACTGGATAATGTCGTTCTCAGTTCCCATAACACAGCACTTTGACTATTGACCATGTGCAACCGGTGCCGCTTCGTTCGTCTCCTAAATGACACGGCGGTGCGGCGTCGGTCGGTAGATCCTGGCAGACACACGCTTCGTGCGCCACGCCGCGCCGTCGTGTATCTTCCTCCGGTTCCCGAATAGCGTCCGTGGCCCGATGCCCCACAGCGGGTTCTGCGGCGGCGCCTTCCTGGTTCAGCCTGTTCTGACCCGAGGGCTCTGGATAGAGTTTTTCGAGGAACGCTAATAGTGCGCATCAAGATGACCTTGACCCGAGAGGCACACATGGGAGCACGTAAGTCAGTCATTATGGCAGCCTTGGCGGTTTTCGCGCTGCTCGTTGCGCTGCCGGCGCAGGCGCAGATCGAGTATCCGAAGACCCACAAGATCGATCACGCCGACGACTACCACGGAACGATCGTCCCCGACTCCTACCGCTGGCTCGAGGACGTCGACTCCGACGAGACCAAGGCGTGGGTCGTGGCGCAGAACGAGGTGACGTTCGCATACCTCGAGTCGATTTCCGAGCGCGATTGGATCAGAGAGCGGCTCACCGAGATCTGGAACTACGAGCGTTACAGTACGCCGTGGAAGGAAGGGGACTATTACCTCTACTGGAAGAACGACGGGTTGCAGAACCAATCGGTCCTCTACATGCAGTCGAACCTGGAGGCCGAGCCCGAGGTGCTACTCGACCCCAACAAGCTCTCGGAGGATGGCACCGTCTCCGCCGGCGTCCTCGACTTCACCGACGACGGCAGGCTGCTCGTCTACAGCGTCTCTTCGAGCGGCTCCGACTGGCGCGAGTTCTTCGTAAAAGATGTCGAAGCCAAGAGGGACCTGGACGATCATCTGCGGTGGATCAAGTTCTCCGGCGCCTCCTGGACCCACGACGGCGCTGGTTTCTTCTATTCCCGCTACCCGGAGCCTACGGAAGGTGACGCCTACGAAGAGGCGAACCGTAACCAGAAACTCTACTACCACAAGGTCGGCACCGATCAGTCGGATGATCAGCTGATCTACGAGCGGCCCGACCAGCCGGAGTGGGGCTTTGGGGCATTCGTCACGGATGACGGACGTTACGCGATCATGAACGTGTGGCACGGGACGGATGAGCGGAACCGGGTGTACTACACCGATCTCGGCGATCCGCAGACTCCGAATCTCAACGGCGAGGTGGTGCAACTGCTGGATGACTTCGATGCGAGCTACGAGTTCATCGATAACGACGGCCCGACCTTCTACTTCCAGACGAACCTGGAGGCGCCACGCAACCGGGTGATCGCCATCGATACGCGAAACCCTGCGCGTGAGAGTTGGCGCGAGATCATCCCCGAGAGCGATGACGTTCTGCAGGGCGTCGGCATCGTCAACAACCAGTTCGTGGCAAGCTACATGCACGACGCCCACACGCAGATCCTCATCTATAATATGGACGGCACGTTCGACACCGAGGTCGAGCTGCCCACACTCGGTTCGGCCGGCGGCTTCAGCGGTGAGCGAGAGGATAGCGAGGCGTTCTACTCGTTCAGCTCGTTCCTCTATCCGTCGACGATCTTCCGTTACGACTTCGAGACGGGCAGGAGCACGGTCTTCCGGGCGCCGGATGTCGACTTCGATCCCAGCGGCTACGAGACGGTGCAGGTCTTCTACACGTCACGCGATGGCACCCGGGTGCCGATGTTCCTCACGCACAAGAAGGGGATCGAGCTGGACGGTACGAATCCCACGTACCTCTACGGCTACGGCGGGTTCAACATCAGCACGCTGCCGTACTTCTCGACGAGCATCGCGGTGTGGCTGGAGATGGGCGGCATCTACGCGTCGGCCAACCTGCGGGGCGGCGGCGAGTACGGCGAGGAGTGGCATCAGGCGGGCATGAAGGAGCGGAAGCAGAACGTATTCGACGACTTCATCGCCGCCGCCGAATACCTGATCGAGGAGGGCTACACCTCACCGTCGAAGCTGGCCATCGCCGGTGCCTCGAACGGCGGCCTGCTGGTGGGCGCAGTGATGGCGCAGCGGCCCGAGCTGTTCGGTGCGACGCTGCCGGCCGTGGGCGTGATGGACATGCTGCGCTTCCACAAGTTCACCATCGGCTGGGCCTGGGTCTCCGATTACGGGTCCTCCGACGACCCCGAAGGGTTCAAGTACCTCTATGCCTACTCGCCGTATCACAACCTGCACCCACACGACTACCCGCCGACCATGGTCACTACGGCGGACCACGATGACCGTGTGGTGCCGGGCCACTCGTTCAAGTTCGCGGCTCGGCTACAGGAGATGCAGATGGGCGATGCGCCGGTGCTGATCCGCATCCAGACCAAGGCGGGCCACGGCGGCGGCAAGCCGACGGCGATGATCATCGAGGAGCAGGCGGACCGCTGGGCGTTCCTGGTGAAGAACCTAGGGATAGAGCTGGGAGGGGGCGCGACGTACTGATACCGGTGGTCGGTGGGTCGGTGGCCGGTAGTCGGTGGTCGGTAGGTCGGTGGCTTAGCGGTGTGACCTGGGTTTCTTGCATTAATTTTGCCCTCTTCTGTATGTTGGAATGGGAGTAGCCAACCCATAGGCCCATGGTATCATCGCGCAGTTCCTGCCCCCCGGGCAGGTCGACGCTCGCCTTACTGGTAGGCGCGGCCCTGCTGTCCGCGCTGTGGACGGCCGGGTGTGGGCCGAAGTTCGAGGATGTGCACGGGGCGACGCTGGATGCGGTCCTTACGGCCTCGATCGAGAACGGCTGGGTGGCCGTCGACTCCACGTATGAAGGTGTGCGCGCCGTCCTCCAGCTGGAGGACGAGTCGGAACGTGGCACACTCCCCTGGGACCTGACGGAGATGGCTCTCCTGTTCGGCAGCGATACGATCCCGCCCACGCGGATGCGTTGCGAGGCGTCCGCGGTCTGCCGTCGCGTCACGAGGCCGGTGCAGAGTCCGAATGAGCGAGAGGTCGCCGAGCCACCCGATCGCGGCGAAGAAGAGGTCGTGCTCTGCGATCACATCGTGCGCGCCTAGTTCATCCTTCCGTCGGTCCCGATCGCGGCCGATTCCGTCGTGCTGCGGTTGGGCGTAACGACGATCTCCCTTCGTTTTCGTTAATGAGACTGCCGCGCTCCCTCTCCCTGCGGAGCAAATTCATACTGATCGTTCTCAGCGGCGCTGTGCTACCACTGGCGCTACTGGGACTCTGGCTCAACCGTACCGCGGAGCGCTCGGGGGAGGAGCTGCTGCGCGCGCGCCTGGGTACATCGCTCGGCCAGGTCGTGG
>JBDHKT010000204.1:0-4566 GCA_039586255.1 Gemmatimonadota bacterium
CGCAAAGTACGCCGAGATCGTGCGAGTCCGGTTGGGCACTCGCTTGCCGGCGTTCCTTCCACAGAGGATCACGCCGGAGCTGGTAGCCATCCTGTCGCGATTCCGGGAGCGCGCTTCGCAGATCGGCGTGCAGCAGTTCGTGATCCAGACGCACTTCGAGTCGGCGATGGAGGTGACGCCGGAGGTGCGCGACGCGATCACCGGGTTGCTCTCGGCCGGCTGGATAGTGACCAACCAGCACGTCTTCACCGCGGCTGCGTCGCGGCGGGGACACGCCGCCAAGCTCCGGCAGGCGTTGAGCGAGGTCGGTGTCCTGCCGTACTACACGTTTGTCGTCAAAGGCTACTGGGAGAACACGTTCAACTACGCGCCGATCGCCCGCGTGGTTCAGGAGGAACTGGAGGAGAAAGTCATCGGCCGGGTTGCCGACCGCCACCACGACGCCATACGTCGCCTGCCGGCCGATCCCGGAGCGCTGATCAAGAACGTCGATGCGCTGCGGGCCGAGGCCGACCTGCCGTTCCTGGCGACAGACCGCAGCGTCCTCAACCTGCCGGCCGTCGGCAAGAGCCTGACGTTCCGGGTCATCGGCATTACACGCTACGGGCGGAGGATCCTCGAATTCGACCACGACCCGACGCGGGCGCACAGCCCGATCACCGACCAGATGGGCAAAATTATCATCATCGAGTCGAAATCGATCAGCGAGTATCTCCAGCAGCTTGACGAATTGGGAGAGCGCGTCGCGGAGTACGAGAGCGTCTACGGATACTCGCTAGGCGAAACGCAGCCCCGAATGCCGCTTTACGAGTACCCGGACTACGACTTCGATGTGACGGACGAGCTCACGAATCTGGAGCTGCCGACCCCGGAGAGGGCCGAGCAGGACGAGCGCCGTGCGGGGGTGACGGGTGACAGTGATACCTGAGTCTAGCGGCCGCCTCCACGCCCACGACGGCGCTCCCGTTCCAACAGCCGCTGCAGCTCCAAACGCAGACGATGGGTCTGCTCGCTGACCCACTCCTCTCCATAACGCAGGTAGCGTGCGACCGAGTACGGCGAGCAGCTGCGGCGCGGCGCCGTTCCCCGCAGGAACAGCTCGCGCTCGCCGCGACAGCCGAGGCCGGCGCGCAGGCCGGTGCGCGGATCGATCTCCACGACCTCGATTCCCGGCGGGATAGTGAAGCGGCCGCCGGCGTAGCGTCCGCGGTCACCGTACGGGCCGACGGCGTCGACCAGAAAGCGTGTGAAGATCGGTAGCGCGACCCTCGCGCCGGGCAAGTCGATGCTCTGCCCATCATCGAATCCGACCCAGACGCCGACGGTCAGGGACGGGGTGTAGCCGATGAACCAGCCGTCGCGGAAGTTGTTTGTCGTCCCCGACTTCGCAGCCACCTCGCCGCGGTAGCCGAGCGAGCGTAGCCCGCGGCCGGTGCCGCGCTCGACGGCTCCGCGCAGAGCCGATGTAACGAGATATGCCTCCGCCAGGTCGTACAGCTGCTCGCCGGTCCTGTCGTTGCGGGCTATGAGATTACCCTCACGATCGAGCACGCCGAACACCGCGCGCGTGTCCGAACGATAACCACCCGCTGCCAGCACCCCGTAGGCGCGCGTCAGCTCCAGCGGGGTCACCTCGTTCGAACCGAGCGCGATACTGGGCACGGCGATCAGCGGGCCCTCGATTCCCAGGTCGCGGGCCGTCTCGACGATCCGCTCCGGACCCACCTTCATGCCGAGCCTGGCGAACGGCACGTTGAGGGATTTCTCGATCGCCTCGCGCAACGTTATCGGGCCGCGGAAACGCCGGTCGTAGTTCACCGGCTCCCAGGGTCCCTGACGCGTCTGCACGACGAACCTCTCGTCGTGCAGCATGGTGGCGAGGGTCAGCTGCTCCTCATCATCGGCGCCGCCTTCGCGGCGCGATAGAGCGGCGAGCGTCACGACGGGCTTGAAGGCGCTGCCCGGCTGCCGGCGCGCATTGACCGCGCGATTGAACTGCGAGGCGCCGTAATCGCGGCCCCCTACCATAGCGAGGATATCGCCGGTCTGCGGGTCGAGAGCTACCAGTGCCGCCTGCAGTCGCTGGTCATCGCGAACCAGATTCGGGTAGTCGGTCTCGAGCCGGGCGAGTCCCTCGCGCACCGCCTGCTCGGCGGCGCGCTGGAGCCGCGTATCCAGCGTGGTGAACACGGCCAGGCCCTCGGCCTCGATGCCGTCCTGACCATCGGACCTCAACTGCTCCCTCACATAATCGATGAAGTAGCGGGCACTGCGTGCCGGGCGGGCTTCCACCCTCACGATGAGCGGTGAGTTAACCGCTTCTTGGTAGGCCTCCTCATCAATGGTTCCAACCTCTCCCATCCGTCGCAACACCATATCGCGACGCATCCTGGCCGCTTCCAGTCGCCGGAATGGGTTGTAGAGGCCGGGGCCGCGGATCAAGCCTGCGAGCAGCGCGGCTTCGCCGAGGTCGAGCGCACTCACATCCTTGCCGAAGTAGTACTGTGCCGCGCGGCCCACACCATGGACGGCGAGCCCACCGTCCTGCCCCAGGTAGACTTCGTTCAGGTAGGCCTCGAGGATCTCTTCCTTGCTGTACCGGCGTTCCAGAACGACCGCTATGGCGGCCTCGCGCACCTTGCGGATCATCGTGCGCCGCGGGTTGAGGAACAGGTTCTTGGCCAGCTGCTGGGTGAGTGTGCTGGCGCCCTGCCTCACCCGCCCGGCGCGGAGGTTGGCGAGCGACGCGGCTACGATCCGTCGCAGGTCCAAGCCGTCGTGCTCGAAGAACCGCTGGTCCTCGATGGTCAGGACGGCGTCGACCAGGTGATCCGGCACGTCGGCCATCCGTACCGGCACGCGGTCCTTATGCGACGTGCCCTGGAAGCTACCGATCAGCTCCGGCTCTAGCGTGATATGGGTCAGCCCTTCGCCGCTGCCGTCATCGATTCTCGCGATGCGACCTCTGTAATCGAGGCGGACGCTGGCGGTGCCGCCGGGGCTGGTCCTCTCATGGTGGCGGAATGGCCGGCGGCCGATGGTCCAGGCTCGTGACTCGAAGCGGTACTCGCCGGGCTCGACATCGCGGCCCACAGCACGGGCGTAGCCGAGCCGCTCGAGCTCGTCCTCGATCAGCGACCGGCTCGGTTGCATGCCGATGTGAAGTACGAGGGGGCGGGCGTAGACCCGGGTGGGGGCCTGGAGGGTCGAACCCCCGAGGCGGGCAACGGTCACGGCCTCCAGCGCGACAAGCCCCGCCGCGATGACGACAAGCGCTGCAGCCGATGCCGCGACGACCTCGATCCTGGACCTTCTCCGCGCCCAGACCCAAATCGTCCTCACGGGCGCCCTCCAGTAGGCACGCATGTTTGAACCTGGTAGGCTGCCGGATTACTCGCTCCCATCATTTGGACGGGCCCGGCAGCAATACGGTTGTCCACCCGGTATCAGTGACCGTAAGCCTCTAAGGCACCTTACGATGACGAGGCGCGAGCCGATTCACCGGGCTTGCTATCGGCGCAACGGCTGAATTTGCCAATAGGTCAGAGACCGCCAGGCCCACTCCAGCGGGCCGAATCGGAAGAACCCCAGCCAGACCACACTAAGAACGAGCTGAGCGGCCAGGATCGGGATGGCGAGCAGCAGCGCCTCAGTACCGCTCAATCGACCGAACAGCCCCAGTCCATATGAGTAGAAGATGAGGCCGCAGATGACGGACTGGCCAACGTAGTTCGTGAGCGCCGTGCGCCCCAACGCGGAAATAGGGCGAACGACAACCGATCCGGCGCTTCTGGCGCAGGCCAGCGCCACCGAGCCGGCGTAGCCCAGGCTCAGCGCCGGAATCCCGACGTGCAAACCGACCAGCGAGATCCAGATCGCCACGACATATTCGCCGCCCATCTGCTGAGCCGCTCCCCCTACCAGCTCCAGCAGCAGTCCCAGCACGAGGCCCGAGAGCACCATCGTCTTGTAGAGCCCGGGATCTCGATCGCGTTCGACGAAGAGCGAGACCTTCACGAAATAGAAACCGAGGAGGAAGAGGGCGAGCACTCGCCAGCTAAGAAAGAGGAATCTGATGGGCACTCCCACTAGGAGATAGCTCACCGCCCGATGCCGGATCTGCTCAGTCCACGTGCCCTCGCGGAAGATGCGCTCCTCGTCGGCCATGAACTCGTAAAGCTCGGGTTCCGAGACCTGGAACACCCTCGTGACCAGCGGTATGAACGTCACCCTTGTCGCCATCTGGCCAAGCGCATCGTTACGATCGCCGGCGAGCTCACCCCAGTTCGGCTCGCCCGGCAGCGCCCCGCCGGGTGCGCGCTGGGCGTACACGCCGAGCGCGACAATACTGACGACATATAGCGCGACGGCGGTCACGAGCAGCGGCCTCGCCCGCAGGTTGCGAAACGGGAGCGCGATGAGGGCGATGATGGCGTAGAAGGCAAGGATGTCGGCGGCCGAGAAGAGCAGGCCGTGGGCAACGCCGATGACCAGCAGCACGATCAACCGGCGGACGTAGAGGCCCGTGAATGGTCTGCCACGCTCCTCGGCGCGCATGCTTTGCAG
>JBDHKT010000205.1:0-4559 GCA_039586255.1 Gemmatimonadota bacterium
GTGACGGTCAACGGTCAGACTGTGAGCGAGTCCGCCGTGCGAGAGGAGGGAGCCGGTGACGTGGAGCGGGGCCGCCGATACTACGACTGGCCATACGTGGCCAGCTCATTCGTTGAGCTGAAGCGCACCTGGAGGAGCGGCGACACCGTAGAGGTTACCATGCCCAAGTCGCTTCGACTGGAGCCCGTGCCTGATAACCCGCGGCGTGTTTCCATCATGTGGGGGCCGCTGGTGCTGGCCGGGGACCTGGGGCCGGAACTCGAGCGGGGAAGCGGTAGCGGAGAAAGCTCAGGGCCACCGAAGGTGCCTGTGTTCGTCGCGGCCGAGAAGTCGGTGTCGGCGTGGCTGAAACCGGCCGGCGGCGCACGTGGCGGCTTCCGTAGTGACGGTGTAGGCCGCGAGCCCGACGCCGTCGGCCGGGTGCAGGACGTAACCTTGGTGCCCTTCTACCGCCTGCACCGACGGATGTACTCCACCTACTGGGACCTGTTTACGCCAGCCGAATGGGAGGAGCAGCGGGCCGCGTATGCCGCCGAGGTGGAGCGGCTACGGAGGCTCGAGGCGGCGACGGTGGCCTACCTGGAGCCTGGCGAGATCGTGTTCGAGCGGGAGTTCAACTATCAGGGTGGCGAGGATGCGAGGCCGCAAAGGATCTTGGGTCGCCCGGGGCGGAGGGGCGGGAGCTGGTTTTCCTTCGACGTGCCCGTGGACCCGGACCACCCTATGGCCATGATCGTCACTTACTACAGCGATGACCGGAGGGGCACGCCCGCCGAGTTCGAGATTCTGGTGGACGGCCAATGGGTGGCTGACCAGGACCAGCGCCTAAGCGAACCGCCTCGATTCTTCGATGTGGAGTATCCCGTTTCGACCGGACTGGTCCAGGGCAAGGATAAAGTGACGGTGCGCTTCCAGGCCAAGCAGGGTAGCCAGATCGCGACGGTATTCGCTATTCGGATGATTCGCGCCGACGCGGAGCGATAATGATGTAGTGGCGAACGACCCGGCCAGCGCCCAATCCGTTAGGAAGCCGCTCCTCGCTACTCCTGGGCTTCTTCGGTTTCGGCGGCGCCCTCGACCGCGGCGCCCTCGACCGCGGCGCCCTCCTCGGCCAGTTCCTTCTTCAGCCGTTTCTTCTCGGCCTTCTTTTCTCTCTTCTTCTGCTTCTTGATCTCCCTCTGCTTCTTCTCGAATCCGTAATTCGTCCTTCTAGCCACTCACTCACCTCCGTTGCGTGTGGGCCCGGACTGACGAGTTAGGCGGTGCCGGGTCACACTTGGGTACCAAGGGGCCTCGCTATCTGTCGCCCACGAGGACTGACAGGAATGTAACCGGATCATATTGAAAGGCCAAGCAAGGAATAGCAGGCCGAAATTGCGCTCGTTGCTCGAGGCATGCTTGCTCTGCATCTTGCCGTGGCTATCGCGATTCTGAGGGTTGTACCGTGAAGAGCAGGGGGGACCATGGGCGACACCATCCGCTTCACACTCAACGGCAGTCCGGTGACGTTGGATACCGACGCCGACCGGACTCTGCTCTGGGTTCTGCGCACGGATCTGGAGCTGACCGGCGCCAAGTATGGTTGCGGTGCGGGCCTCTGCGGGTCCTGCACTGTGATCGTCGACGGCGAGGCCGTTCGATCGTGCCTAACGAGCCTGGGTGACGTGCAAGGCAAGGAGGTGACCACGATCGAGGGGCTCGCCCGAGACGTGCAGCTTCACCCGTTGCAGCAGGCGGTCCACGAGCTGGGCGGCTTCCAGTGCGGCTACTGCACACCGGGAATGATCATGAATGCCTACGCCCTGCTTCTCAAGAGTCCCGGGGCCACACACGATGAGATCGTCCAGGGCATGGAGAACAACCTCTGCCGCTGCTCCGCTTACACGAGGATAGTTGAGGCGATAGAGACGGCCTCCGTAGAGATGGGAGGCAGCCATGAGTGACATGACGCGGATGGACCGGCGCGAATTCGTGAAGCTGCTGGGCGGCGGCATCGTCGTGATCGTGAACCTCGGACCTCTAACGCTCTTCAATTCGCGGGATCCAGTGGGATTCCAGCGCGGCTATCCCGAGGACATCAACGCCTACCTCCACATCGCTCAGGACGGGAAGGTGACGCTGTTCTCCGGCAAGATCGAGATGGGGTAGGGGGTCATGACGTCTTTGACGCAGATGGCGGCCGAAGATCTCGGCGTGTCTCTCGACACGATCCACATCGTCATGGGGGACACCGACTCCTGTCCGTGGGACATGGGCACGTTCGGCTCGCTGACTACCCGGATGTTCGGGCCGGCGGTGCGCGCGGCCGCCGCCCAGGCCCGCCTGGTCCTCACCGATCTGGCCGCCGACCATCTCGGCGTATCGAGAGATGCATTGGCGGTGGAGAACGGGATCGTCTACGTGGCGGCCGAACGGAACCGGCGGGTCTCGTATGGTGAGCTGGCCAAAGGCCAGGAGATCACCCACACCGTGGACGAGAAAGCGGTCCTCCGTGCCGTGGAAGAGTTCAGGGTCATGGGGGGCTCTCCGGAGCGGCTGGATGGTTACGAGAAGGTGACCGGTGCGGCGAAGTTCGCCGGCGACATCCGGCTTCCCGGGATGCTCTATGCCCGGATCCTGCGTCCACCGGCGCACGGTGCGACGCTGACCCGGGTCGACACCTCGGCGGCGCAGGCCATGCCCGGCGCAACGGTGGTGAACGAGGACGGGCTGGTGGCTGTCCTCGCCGCCGACCCCGAGACGGCGGAGAAGGCCCTGAACCTCATGGAGGCCGACTTCGACGTGCCGACGCCCACCGTAGACACCGAGAGCATCTTCGACCACCTGGTGGAAGCGGCTCCGGATCCCAACACAGCCGAGCAGGACGGCGACCTGGAGGCCGGGCGGGGTCAGTGTGCGCAGACTTTCGATGCCACCTACTACAACAGCTACGTCGCCCACGCTCCCATCGAGCCGCACACGGCGGTGGCCGAGATCAAGGACGGGAGGGCTACCGTCTGGTCCTCCACGCAGGCCCCCTTCAGTCAGCAGCGGGCAATCGCCCGAGAGATCGGGTTCAGTCCCGAGGACGTCCGAGTGATCACCCCGTACGTCGGCGGCGGGTTCGGCGGTAAGGTGTCGGGACAGCAGGCCGTCGAGGCGGCACGACTGGCTAAGATCACGGGGGTCCCCGTGCAGGTCGCCTGGACCCGGGCCGAGGAGTTCTTCTACGACAGCTTCCGGCCTGCGGCCGTGATCAAGGTCGCTTCCGGGATCGACGCGGACGGCAAGATCAAGCTGTGGGACTACCAGGTCTATGGGGCCGGTTCCCGCGGTTCCGACGTCATCTACGCTATTCCAAACCATAGTGTGCGGGTCTACGGCGAGTGGGGCAGGGCCCCGGCCGGGTTGCACCCGTTCGCCGTAGGGGCGTGGCGCGCGCCCGCCGCGAACAGCAACCGCTTCGCGGCCGAGCAGCAGATCGACATCATGGCCTCGGCTGCCGGCATCGACCCGCTGGAATTCCGCCTGCAGAACACGACGGACGAACGAATGCTGGCCGTGTTGAAGAAGGTGGCCGAAACGTATGGCTGGGAGCCGGCCCCCGCTCCCGGCAAGAACGGCCGCGGCCGCGGGCTGGCTTGCGGGATCGACGCCGAGACCTATGTGGCCCTGATCGCCGACGTCACGGTGGACTCTGCGACGGGCCACGTGCAGGTGGACCGCGTCGTCTGTGTCCAGGACATGGGGGTCGTCGTCAACCCGGACGGCGCCCGAATGCAGATGGAAGGGTGCATCGCCATGGGGCTGGGTTACGTATTCGGCGAGGAGATCCGCTTCGAGGGTGGGAAGATCCTCGATTCGAACTTCGGCACCTACGAATTGGCGCGCTTCTCCTGGATGCCGAAGATCGATACGGCCTTCGTCTCAAACGATGCACTGGCGCCGAAGGGCGGAGGCGAACCCGCCATCATCAACATGGGGGCCGTGGTTGCGAACGCGATCTTTGATGCCACCGGCGCTCGGGTCTACAGGCTACCGATGACCCCCGACCGGGTTCTGGAGGCGCTCAGCGCGACCTGAAGTAGGACTGCAGCGTTGCGACTGGGCGAACGGTGCCAATGGCGAACAGGTTTCTATCTGCCGTTTGTGTTTCCGCTATTTCCCTGGCGGCTGTTACCGCGTGCTCGAAAGAGAGTCTTGAGGCACGGATCGAGACTTTCCTTACACCTTACGTTTCGTCCAACAACTTCAGCGGAGTCGTGCTCGTAGCTCGGGAGGGCGATGTTCTCTTCCGGGGTACCTACGGGAAGGCCGACCATGAGCTCGACGTGCCGGTTAATCCGCGCACCCGGTTCCTGATCGCATCGGTCACCAAGACGTTCACCGCGACGGCGGTCCTACTGCTCAAGGACAGAGGGGTCGTCGGGCTGGACGATCCGCTGGCGGACTACATAGAAGAGTTCCCTCACGGTGACAGAATCACGGTGAGGCATCTTCTGGAACACAAGTCGGGGCTGTTCAACTACTACGCACTGCCTGACTATCGCGAAGTCTCGCGTCGGTTCTATGAGGGACCG
>JBDHKT010000206.1:0-8199 GCA_039586255.1 Gemmatimonadota bacterium
ATCGCCAGCAGCCCGATCCAGATCTCCGCCTTCTGTCTCTTACGTCGCCGAGCCACGGTCTCCCCCTAGCCCGCGTGAATGGTCTCTACCGAGGGGCTGACGAAGCGCCGCACGATGGGGTCCTCGCTCTCGCGGAACTCATCGACCGGCCCCTTGAAGCGGATCTTCCCCTCGTACAGCAGCGCGATGCGGTCCGCCACGAGGAAAGCGTTGTCCAGATCGTGGGTGACCATGATGCTGGTGACGCCGATCTCCTCGCGCAGGTGATCGATCAGGTTGGTGATGACGAATGCATTCTCGGGATCGAGTCCGGTGGTCGGCTCGTCATACAGCAGGTAATTCTGGTGGCCGGCGAAGGCGCGAGCGATGGCCACCCGCTTCTGCATGCCGCCGGACAGCTCGATCGGATAGAGGTCCGCGACGGATGGATGCAGGTTCACCAGGTTCAGGCACTCGGCCACGCGCTCTTCGCATTCCTTCTTCTTTACCCGGCACCCGTCGACATCCATTCCCAGCTGTATGTTCTCGCCGACCGATAGCGAGTCGAACAGTGCCGCTCCCTGGAACACGTACCCCACACGCTGCCGCACCTGATTCAACTGACGTCGCTTTGCGGTGGTGATGGATACGCCGTCGACGATCACATCACCCTCGTCCGGCTCGATGAGTCCGATGATGTGCTTGAGCAGAACGCTCTTGCCCGTGCCGGACGGCCCGAACAGGGCGAGCGTTCCGCCCTCCCGCACGCTGAACGAGACATCGTCCAGGACGACGTTGTCCCCGAAGTTCTTGCTGAGCCCAATGATCTCAATCATCTGCGCGATCCTCGGTCATCCGAACGCCTTCAACAACCTGGCTAGAACGGCGTCCCAAAACATGATGGCCACCGTCCCTGAAACAACCACGGAGGTCGTGGTTCTCCCAACGCCTTCCGCGCCGCCGGCTGCTCGCAGCCCGACGTAACAACCTACGAAGGTGATCGTAGCGCCGAACACAGCCGCCTTGATCAGCCCGAACCACAGCGCGAAGTCGTGAAAGTAGGTGCGCACGCCGTAGATGAACTCGGCGCTCGTGATCGGCAGCGTCAACAGGGCGCCGAACAAGCCCGCGGCGATTCCGACGAAATCGGCCAGCACGACCAGCGGCGGAAGCATCAGAGTGCCGGCGAGCACGCGAGGCACGACGAGCTGCTCGACGGGATCCCGGCCGACGGCCCGCAGCGCATCCACCTGCTCCGTCACGACCATCGTGCCCAGTTCGGCTCCGATCCGTGCGCCGATGCGGCCGACCAGGACCAGCGCCGTCACCAGGGGGCCGAGCTCTGTCAGCACGCTGGCCGTGACGACACTGCCGATCACCCAGATCGGGACGGTGCCGGTGAACTGGTACCCACTTTGCTGTGAGGTCACGGCCCCGGCAAGTGCGGCCACCAGAACGACCACCGGTATGCTGCCGATGCCCATGTCGTAGCACTGATCGATCAGGGCACGGTAGTAGCGGCGTGGCCGTGCCATCGCCACGAGTGTGTGGAACGTGAGCAGAGACATTCCGGCGGAGTGGCGGAGAACGGTCAGTATGCTGCCGCCAATCGCCGCCGGGATTCGAGAGAAGACAGTGCCGGCCCTAACCGGCCTCTGTACCGTATTCTCAACCATTCAGAAAGCTAAATTGAGGCCTACCTGGGGGCCGAAGAGCGTATGAGTATATACAAAAGCCGCAGGCGTGCCTAGGCCTGGAGCGGCCTCTGGGCGGTCCAGCGGCTCACAAGCTCGTCCAGGAGAGCCCCCTGCTCGGCGCACTCGACGAAGCGCCCCGCGCCCCTCCGGTCGCGTCTCGGCTCTACTTCGCCAGCGCGTCGGCCAGTTCGTCGTAGAGACGGGTCATGACGTCGATCCCCTTGTGATACAGGTCGAGCGACATCCACTCGTTCGGCGAGTGCAGGTTGCACCCCGGCAGCGCGAAGCCGAGCAGTAACAACGGCGTATCGAGGATCTGCTCTATCATCGGCACGATCGGAATCGAGCCGCCTTCACGGATGAATAGAGGCTCGCGCTGGAACACGCCCTCGATGGCGTTCGCCGCCGCCTTGAAGACCGGGCCCGCGGGATCGACCGCCCACGCCAGAGCGCCCGCGTAGAAGTCGATCTCCATCTCGACGCCCTCCGGCTTGAGCGAGCGGACGTGGCTCTCGAACGCTTCGCGGATCGCGTTGGGATCCTGATCGGGAACGAGCCGCATCGAGATCTTCGCCATCGACTTCGCCGGGATGATCGTCTTCGCACCTTCGCCCGTGTAGCCGGAGAGCATGCCGTTTACGTCCAGGGTCGGGCGCGCCCAGATCCGCTCGATGAAATACACTCCGGCCTCGCCATCGCCGATCGCCGGGACGCCGGCTTCTTCCCGGAAATCCTCCTCGCTCATCGGGATCTCGGCGTACGCCTTCTTCTCCGCCGGGCTCGGATCTTTGACCGAATCGTAGAAGCCGGGGATGGTGACCCTGCCGTTCTCGTCCTTGAGCTGTGTGATGATCTTGGCCAGAGCGTTCGCCGGGTTCACCACGCCGCCGCCGTACTGGCCCGAGTGCAGGTCCTGGCCCGGGCCGCTGAGGCGGACCTCCATATAGACCATCCCGCGCAACCCGACGCAGATACTCGGGAGATCTTCCGCCAGCATCGGCGTATCGGAGATGACGGCGACGTCGCAGGCGAGGCGCCCTGCGTTGTCTCTGATATGGTCCTCCAGGTTGATGCTGCCGACCTCCTCTTCGCCTTCGAAGAGGAACTTGAGGTTCACCGGCGGTGTGCCCTTCGCCGCCCGGTAAGCTTCGAGCGCCTTCATGTGGACGTGGATCTGGCCCTTGTCGTCGGCGGTGCCGCGGGCGTACATGCGCCCCTCTCGCACCGAGGCCTCGAAGGGTGGCGTCTGCCACTCGTCCAGCGGTTCCACCGGCTGCACGTCGTAATGGCCGTAGACCAGAACGGTGGGTGCGTCCGCCCCCGCATCCATGAGTTCGCCGTAGACGACGGGATGCCCTTTGGTGGGGATCACCTCCGCCGCCATCCCGAGATCGCCCAGCTTGCCCTTCAGCCAATCGGCACAGCGGGCTATGTCGCCCTTGTGCTCCGATCGGGCGCTGACGCTCGGGATGGCGAGGAACTCCTTCAGCTCGTCCTCGTATTGCTGCTTGCTTTCCTTGAGTAGCTTCTCTAGAGACATGGGGGTCCCTTCCTTCATTGCAGTGTCGCAGGCTTGTCCGGGGGAGCCTAAGATAAGGCGCCGCCCGACGCCCGGCTACACGGTTCGGAGCGCAGATCGGCCGCTCCGGAGGCCCGCCGGGCGATCTCTTGCCGGAGCCGGCGACATTCCCGAGTTTGCCCACACCCCAGCCAACGGCGGATGACCCTACTCAGTCTCGGAGGAGAACGATGCTGCGGTCTGCGCGCGTTTGGTTCGCTTTGGCTCTTTCGCTGGCGGTCGCCGCGGCGGCGGCCTGCTCGGCTTCCCAGGCACCGTCTACTACAACCCCGGCCCCTAGTCAGGAAGGCACGGGCATGGTCGCCGTTCAGGAAGCGGCTCCCCTGCTCACCGGGGTGGAGGCCGTTGACGCGGCGGGCCTCGGGAAGATGTGGACGTTCGACAACCCGCCGCTCGACTACCTGGACGAGCGCTACGGCTTTAGGCCGACGCCAGAATGGCTCGAGCATATGCGCCTGTCCTCTCTAAGGAGCGGGGGCTGCTCCGCCTCGTTCGTGTCGCCGGACGGCCTGGTGATGACGAACCACCACTGCTCGCGCGGTTGTATCACGGCGGTCTCGGACGCCGAGCACGACTACTACGAGGACGGCTTCTACGCGGCCACTCGCGAGGAAGAACCGGTGTGCCCCGGGTTGGCTCTCGACCAGCTGATCGAAATCGAGGACGTCACAGGGCGCGTCGATGCTGCGGCGCCGGCCGGTGTCTCCGATGAGGAGGCGACTCGACTCAAGGCGGAGGCTCGGGCGCGTATCCAGGAGGAATGCGGGGCCGATACAGGGTACAGGTGCCAGGTCGTCTCGTTGTATCACGGCGGGATCTACTCTCTGTACAAATACCGCCGCTATAGCGACGTGCGTCTGGTGTTCGCGCCGGAGGGTCAGGCCGCCTTCTTCGGCGGCGATCCCGACAACTTCACCTACCCGCGCCACGATCTGGACGTCACGTTCTGGCGCATCTACGAAAACGGCGAGCCGTTTCACCCGGAACACTACCTCGAGTGGAGCGAGGCAGGGGCCGAGGAAGGTGAGATGATACTCGTCACCGGCAATCCGGGGACGACGCTTCGGCTGCGGACCGTGGCACAGCTCGAGTACCTGAGGGACGCTGGCTACACCGGGCGGTTGCAGTCGTACGAGGAGCGTCTCGCCGTTTATAGAGAGTTGGCGGCAAAGGACGAGGAACTGGCGCACAGGTACCGCAACACCATCTTCGGCCTCGAGAACAACGTCAAGCAGTACGTGGGCTACGTCGAAGGATTGAACGATCCGGAGCTCATGGGCAGCAAGCAGGCTTGGGAGCGCAGGCGAGCTGACGCAGCTCGATCCCGAGTCGCGGCACACCTCCTTCGCGAACTTCAGAACCCTGGGCCTGGCCCGGGACATCGTTCGCTATTCCGCCGAGATGGCGAAGCCGGCGGCCGAGCGTGCCATGAGCGAGGGGGACCTCGCCACCCTCCAGCGGAGGATCTTCTCCGAGCGGCCCATCGATCAGGACTTCGAGGAGAGGCTCGTGGCCCTTCGTTTGGCCGCCGCTCGTGACGCTCTGGGCGCCGAGCATCCCTGGGTGCTGGCTGCCTTGCAGGGGCAGGAGCCGGCGGAAGCGGCGCGTATCCTGATTCGCGAGTGCAGGATTGCGGATGTAGAGACTCGCCGCGCGTTAGTGGAGGGCGGCGTATCGGCCGTCGAGGCGTCCGGTGACCCGGCGATCGTGCTTGCCCGGACTGGCGATGCGCGGGCCCGGGAACTAGCGCAGCAGCTGGAGGAGCTGGAGGCCGTAGAGGCGGTTCACGAGGGTCGCGTGGCCAGGGCGCTGTTCGAGGTGTACGGGACGATGCTGCCGCCCGATGCGACCTTCACGTTGAGGCTACAGGACGGTGTCGTCCGCCGGTACCCATACAACGGGACGTACGCACCTTACAAGACGACGTTCTACGGCCTCTATGACCGCGCTGCTTCTTTTGACTACAAAGAACCGTGGCACCTGGCGCCACGCTGGGTCGAGCGGAAGGATCAACTGGACCTGTCGACGCCACTGGACTTTGTCTCCACCGCCGACATCATCGGCGGCAACTCGGGCAGTCCCGTCGTCAACCGCAATGCGCAGGTTGTCGGTCTGGTGTTCGACGGCAACATCGAGTTCTTCCCCGGCAGGTTCTTGTTCAGGGAAGACGACTCGGGGCGTACGGTGTCGGTGCACTCGATGGCGATCATCGAGGCGCTGCGTAAGGTCTACGACGCCGGCGCGCTGGCCGACGAGATTCAGGGCATGAACTGAACCTTGAGGACGAGACATGGCTGAGACGACCGGACGACGCGGGCTCTCGCCGAAGGCGTACGAGGAGATCCCGGGCGACCAGTACGAGCCGTACATCGCTGCTGAAACCCGCCTCGTCGAGTTCAGCTGGCGGGCGGTTGTTTTGGGTGCGCTGTTCGGGATCATGTTCGGCGCGGCCAACGCGTACCTAGGGTTGCGCGTCGGGCTCACCGTCTCGACGTCGATACCGATTGCCGTGATGACGGTGGCGGTCTATCGAGCGTTTGTGCGCGGAGGAACGATCCTCGAGCACAACATCTCACAGACGGTAGGATCTGCGTCGTCCAGTCAGGCGTCGGGACTGATCTTCACGATCCCGGCGCTGTTCCTTTGGGGGTTCAGCCCTGGAGTATTGAAGCTGCTGGTCATCGCGCTGGCCGGCGGCATGCTCGGTGTCCTGTTCATGATCCCGCTGAGGCGTTTCCTGATCCGCAACGAGCATGGCAAGCTACCCTACCCGGAGGGGACGGCGTGCGCCGAGGTGCTAGTGGCGGCGGACGCCGGTGGTAGCCAGGCGCGCAACGTGTTCATGGGGCTGGGCGTGGGCGCGGCCTACACGTGGCTCATGCGGGGGCTAAACTTGTGGCCGCGCGACGCCTGGGCGAAGGTGCCGCTCTTGCCTAAGGGACAGATTGGGGTGGACGTGGCGCCGGCGCTCATCGGAGTGGGCTACATACTCGGTGCCAAGATCGGCCTGGTGATGGTGGGTGGGGCCGCCATCTCCTGGCTCATCCTCATCCCGGCCATAGAGATCATCGGCCGGAGCATGACCGAACCCCTTTTCCCGGAAACCGTGCAGTTAATAGCGGACATGGATCCGGAGAGGATCTGGACCCGGTACATCCGCTACGTCGGTGCAGGTGCGGTGGCGACGGCCGGGATCGCCACGCTGATCCGGTCGATCCCCATGATCATAGCGTCGTTCAAGGAGGGGATGCGCGGGTTACGCAGCCGCTTGGACACCACGGCAGTGGCGCAGGCTATCAAGCGGACCGATCACGACTTGCCCTTCAACGTCGTGCTCATCGGTGTCGGCCTGGTCGTGCTGTTCCTGGCGGCCATGCCACACGTGTTCGGATTCATCGAGTCATTCACGGTTCGGATCCTGGCCGCCCTGCTGGTCGCCATCTTCGCGTTCTTCTTCGTCACCGTATCGAGCCGTATCGTGGGGCTCGTCGGGGTTACCTCGAATCCGACGTCGGGGATGACGATCGCCACGTTGCTGGGTACCAGCCTGATCTTCGCCGGGCTCGGCTGGACCGACGACATGGGACGCGTGGCGGCGCTCTCGATCGGCGCCGTCGTCGCCATCGCTGCGTCGATCGCCGGTGACACGTCACAGGACCTCAAGACCGGGTTCCTGCTGGGCGCGACTCCGCGCAGGCAGCAAACGGGCGAGTTGATCGGCGTGCTCACGGCAGGGTTCTTCGTCTGCTTCAGTATCCTCAAGCTAAACGAAGCGTACGCGTTCGGGTCCGCGGAACTGCCGGCCCCCCAGGCCAACATGATGATGCTGGTCATCGATGGGGTCCTGCAGGCGGAGATCCCCTGGCGTTTCGTCCTGATCGGTGCAGGACTCGCGCTGGCGGCAGAAGCGTTCCGTCTCCCGTCGCTGGCCTTCGCCGTCGGGATCTACCTGCCGATCACGACTATGATGCCGATCTTCATCGGCGGCATGATCAGGAAGATTCTAGAAGGCAGGCAGCCCACCAAACAGGCGAAGGAAGAAGTGCGCGAGCAGGGCGTGCTGTTCGCGTCGGGGCTGATCGGCGGCGACGGGATAATGGGCGTGGCGATCGCCTTCTGGGCCGGTTGGAAGGGGATCCCGGAAGGGTTCGGGCACGAGTGGATGGGATCGTTCGCCGGCGGTCTCGCCCTGGCCATGCTGGTGCTGCTGGCCTACTTGATCGTGCGGGCGGCCCAGCGTGCCAACAGGTCACCGTAGTGAGTGCGTTGGACCTAACGAGGCTGGCCCATCGAGTGGAGGCGGATTAGGTTCTTAGCATGAGCGGTGAGGGAGAAGATCCAGTGGGTGGGAGGCCCTCGACGCCGGCCGCCGGCTTCGAGCGTGTGGGGACGCTGACGCGCCTGTCGGATGGCCGGGAGTACACGCTGGGCTTCGGTAGTCTGCGTGTGGGCCGCCAGAGGCGTGCCGACCTCGTCGTCACCGACAAGACCGTCTCCCGCCATCACGCCGACGTCTGCTACGAGAGCGGTCGCTACGTCCTCTACGATCACAGCACGAACGGCACCTGGATCAACGGCACGCTCGTGGCCGTCGCCCAGCCGCTGCGTGACGGTGACACGATCAAGTTCGGGAAGATCGAGTACCGCTTCGGCTTGAGGGAAGTGCCGGCCGACGAGGCAGCCGCGCTGGTCGGGGCGGATACCTCGCCCAAGCGCATCCCCAAGTCGTCGACCCTCATCATGAGGGGTGGCAAAGGGAAGCGGCGTCCGGGCCGTAGCATCCTGAGGATCGTGCTGGCGGTCGTAGGCGTGGTCGTCGTCGCGCTGGTCCTGGTCTACTTCCTCTTGCCCGACGTGGCGGCGAACATCATCGCCAAGCTGCCGCCCGGGTTGCAGGGCCTGCTCGGCGGCGGTTCCGGGTAACGGCACTTTCGCGAGGCGACG
>JBDHKT010000207.1:0-4551 GCA_039586255.1 Gemmatimonadota bacterium
GGCGGGTTTGGGCACTTGTTCTTCAACATGCTGGCGCTGTTCTTCTTCGGTCCGCGGCTGGAAGGGCGGCTGGGTGCCCGGCATTTTCTGGGGCTCTACCTGACTGCCGGCGTGGTCGGCGCGTTGGCTTCCATCACCACGCCTCGTGCTGCGATCGTCGGCGCGTCGGGCGCCGTCTACGGGGTCATGCTCGGGTTCGCCTACTTCTGGCCCCGGGACCGTATCTACATCTGGGGTATCCTCCCGATCGAGGCGCGGATCTTCGTGGGTCTCATGACCGCGGCCTCCTTGTGGTTCGGTTTCGGCGGCGCGGCCGGCGGGGTCGCGCATTTCGCGCACCTGGGCGGCTTTCTGGGCGGCTTCCTCTATCTCAAGTGGATTGAGTACCGGTCGCCGGCCCGCCAGTTCAAGAAGAAGACGGAGGGGCCGGTGCGCCGCACGCCCGGCGGCGCCGCTGCGGACCTCAAGCGCTGGGAGAGGATCCGCCGCGAGGAGATGCACCCGGTGAACCGCGACGAGCTCGACCGGGTCATGGACAAGATCAAGGCCGCCGGCGTCGGGAGCCTGACGCCCGACGAGCGAGCCTTTCTCGAGCGTTTCACACCCAGACACTCCCTTTGAGTGCTTCCGGCGAGGCCTAGCGGACCGGGCTTAATTGCATAGCTTTCGCCCCCAAAATCGACTGTGAGCCCCGAACGGCTGGGGTACCGCAGACGGATGAAGATGAACGACAGAACGGTAAGCAGAGCAAACTTCGACGCCGTGATCTTCGACCTCGACGGCGTCGTCACCCGCACCGCCAGCGTGCATGCCCGGGCGTGGAAGCAGGTGTTCGACGAATTCCTCGCGCGCTGGAGGTGGGGAAACGGCGGATCGCACGATCCCTTCGACATCGAGGACGATTACACCCAGCACGTTGACGGCAAGCCCCGCTACGACGGCGTGCGTGACTTCCTCGCCTCCCGAGGTATCGAGCTACCCGAGGGCGATCTCAGTGACGGGCCCGATGTGGAGTCCGTCTGCGGATTGGGTAATCGCAAGAACGTGCTTTACAACGAACAGCTCAGTGAAGGCGGGGTAGAGATCTTCGAGGACACGGTGGCGCAGATCCGGGCCTGGAGAGCGATGGGCCTCAAGACCGCCATCGTCTCGTCCAGCAAGAATTGCGCGACCGTCCTGCAGGTCGCCGGGCTCACCGAGCTCTTCGACGTCCGCGTCGATGGCGTGGAGTCGGCACGCCTCGGGCTCGAGGGCAAGCCGGCGCCCGACATCTTTCTCAAGGCGGCGGAACTGTTGGGCGTCGAGCCGGCGCGGGCGGTCGTCTTCGAGGATGCGGTATCCGGTGTGCAGGCCGGGCGAGCCGGCGGGTTCGGCTGGGTGATCGGCGTCGATCGCGTCGGGGCGCGTGATGCCCTGCTGGCGAACGGCGCCGACACGGTGGTTAGTGATCTCGGGGACGTGCCGACAGGGAGCTGACGCGTATGATCGAAGGCCATCCGGAAGGTGAACGTCTGGCGAGCGAGCTACCCGCGGCGCTCGAGTCGGCCGAGGAGATCGCGGCGCGCCTGAAGGGGAAGCGCCCGGCGATGTTCCTCGACTACGACGGGACGCTATCGCCCATCGTCTCGCAGCCTGAGGACGCTATCCTCTCGGACTCGATGCGGGACGTGCTTAGAGAGCTGGCCGGGCTCTGCACCGTCGCCATCGTGAGCGGGCGCGACCGCGCCGACGTCGAGCCGCTCGTCGCGCTGGACGGACTGATCTTTGCCGGAAGCCACGGTTTCGATATCAAGGGACCGGACCTGCGCATGGAATACGAGGGTGGCAAGGAACGCCTGCCCGATCTCGCGGCGGCCGAGCAGGAACTTCACGAGCGGATCGACCCGATCGCCGGGGCCCGTGTCGAGCGCAAGCGCTTCGCCATAGCCAACCATTACCGAAACGTGGCCGATGAGGACGTACCGCATGTCGAAGCGGCGGTGCGTGAGGTGCTCGCCGGGCACGAGCGACTGCGGCTGTCGCACGGTAAGAAGGTCTTGGAGCTGCGTCCCGACATCGATTGGGACAAGGGTCGAGCCGTGTTCTGGCTGCTCGAGGCCCTGGGCCTCGATGGTGACGACGTGCTGCCATTCTACCTGGGAGACGATGTGACCGACGAGGACGCGTTTGCGGTTTTGTCGGATCGTGGAATCGGTGTGATCGTAGGCGACCCTTCATATAAGACCAACGCGAGTTACGGTCTGCGGAACACGCCGGAGGTAGAGCGGTTCCTCAGTCAGTTGGTCGGCCTGATCAGAGACGAGTGACCATGGACCGATGGAAGCTGGTCTACGAGGGTTGGGATCCCGAGAGTGAGCCTCTGCGCGAAGCGCTGACTACTCTGGGCAACGGGTACATCGCCACGCGTGGCGCGATGGAGCTGGTCAACGCCGGTGGCGCCCATTACCCGGGCACCTATGTCGCTGGAGGCTACAATCGGCTGGATACAGAAGTCGCCGGCCGCGTCATCGAGAACGAAGATCTGGTCAACTGGCCCAACTGGCTGTGCCTCACCTTCCGGCCAGAGGGCGGCGACTGGTTCGCCATCGAGTCGGTCGAGATGCTCGAGTACCGCCAGGAGCTGGATATCCAGACCGGCATGATGGAGCGGATCGGACGCTTCCGCGATTCCGAGGGACGCGAGACATCACTGCGCAGCCGGCGGATCGTTCACATGGCCGATATGCACCTGGCCGCCATCGAGTGGACGCTCACCCCGGAGAACTGGTCGGGTCGCGTCGAGCTCAAATCCGCGCTCGACGGGACCGTCAAGAACGACGGCGTCGAACGCTATCGCCAGCTGAACAGCCAGCATCTCGAGCCGCTGGAAACCGCACCGGTGGACGGCGAGGGGATCTACCTCCTAGTCCAGACGGTCCAGTCGCGCACCGAGATGGCGCAGGCGGCGCGGACGAGAGTCTTCAAGGGCACCGAATCCCTCGAGCTCGAGCGCCAGACCGACCAGAGGCCCGGCTACATCGAGGAGCGGCTGAGCTTCGAGTGTGAACAGGGACAGCCGCTCAGGGTCGAGAAGGTCGTCGCCGTCTACATCTCGCGCGACTGGGCGATCAGTGCGCCCGGCAACGAGGCCTGCCGGGCGATCCAGAGGGTCGGTTCGTTCGATGACCTCTACCGCACGCACCGGCTGGCTTGGGAGCGGCTCTGGTACCGCTGCGATATCGAGCTCGAGGGGGCGAAAGCGGCCCAGCTGGCGCTCCGCGTCCATATCTTCCACCTGCTGCAGACCGTGTCGCCCAACACCGTCGAGCTGGACGTCGGCGTGCCGGCCCGCGGTCTTCACGGCGAGGCCTACCGCGGCCACATCTTCTGGGACGAGCTGTACATCTTCCCGTTCCTGCAGCTCCGCATCCCCGAGATCACGCGCGCCCTGCTGATGTACCGCTACCGCCGCCTCGACGAGGCGCGCAGAAACGCCCGCGAGCAGGGCTTCAAGGGTGCGCTCTACCCGTGGCAAAGCGGCAGCGATGGTAGGGAAGAGACCCAGATCCTGCACCTCAACCCGCGATCGGGCCGCTGGCTGCCCGATAACACACACCTGCAGCGTCACGTGAACGCGGCGATCGCTCTGAACACCTGGCGCCAGTACCAGGCGACGGGGCGGCGCGACTTCATCTGCACGCACGGTGCGCGGATGATCCTCGAGATCGCCCGCTTCTGGGCCGACATCGCCACGTTCAATCCCGAGCGCGACCGCTACGAGATCCGTGGGGTCGTGGGACCCGACGAGTACCACACGGCGTACCCCGATGCCGAGGAGCCCGGCCTCAACAACAACGCTTATACGAACGTGATGGCGTCGTGGGTTCTGGACTGCGCCTGTCGCGTCGTCGGACTCCTCGATGATGACTGCCAGATCGAGATCTTCGAGGACCTGCAGATCACCGAGGAAGAGGTTAGACAGTGGGACGAGATCAGCTGCAAGCTCTACGTCCCCTTCCACGACGGCGGCATCATCAGTCAGTTCGAAGGCTACGAGCAGCTAGACGAGTTCGATTGGGAGGGCTACCGGGCGCAGTACGGCGACATCCATCGACTCGACCGCATCCTCGAAGCGGAGGGTGATACCGTCAACCGCTACAAGGTCAGCAAACAGGCGGACGTGCTGATGCTCTTCTACCTGTTCTCCGCCGAGCGGCTGAAGCAACTCTTCGAGCACCTGAGCTATCCCTTCGAGCCGGAGATGATCCCGCGGAACATCGAGTACTACCTGCGCCGGACATCACACGGCTCGACGCTCAGCGCCATCGTCAATTCGTGGGTGCAGGCGCGTGGAGACCGCCAGCGTTCCTGGCGCTGGTTTGAGGCGGCGGTGCGGAGCGACCTCTCCGACGTACAGGGTGGCACGACGAAGGAAGGGATCCATATGGGCGCGATGGCGGGGACCGTCGACCTGATCCAGCGCTGCTTCAGCGGGATCGTGCTCCGCGAAGGTGTTCTCTGGCTCAACCCGCAGTTGCCGAGGGACCTCAAGGAGATCCGCTCGCGCATTCA
>JBDHKT010000208.1:0-4537 GCA_039586255.1 Gemmatimonadota bacterium
TGGCACACCGGGACCCACTGCAGGCTATTCGTGCGGCGGGATGAACCCGGCGCTGCTCACGGGGCTGCCCACGAACGGCCGGAGGCTCGCGCTGGGTGACGTGGTCTCGGGTAATCTGACGGGTCAGAGTCCTACGATCGGCGATGGCCGCAGAGCCGAGGCCTGGCTGTTGGAAGGACGCGCCGACGAGTCCGTGGTGCTGACTTTGGAATCGGATGCGTTCGACGCCTACCTATACGCCACGGGGCCCGGGCTAGGTGAGGTGTTGTCCGACGACGACGGGGCGGGCGAACTGAACTCGAGGTTGACCCTCACGTTTCCTGTGGATGGTGACTACCTGATCGTGGCGAGCCAGGTGGGCGGCGGTGGGTTGGGGACGTATACGATCCGGGTGGACGAGCCGGTCGACCTGGCGGAGCTTTCCACCGAAGGTCGAGCTGTGGTGGTCGGCGGCGCCGTGGACGGGTATCTGACACTGAACGATCCGCTCACCGCCGACGGGCGGCACGGCCAGGCCTGGGCGCTGGAAGGCCGCGCCGGTGAGATCTACGTCATCGACCTGATCAGCGACGATTTCGACGCCTATCTCTATGTGGCGGGACCCGGGCTTTCACAACCGCTGACCGATGACGATGGTGCTGGCGACCTGAACTCCCGTATCACGGTCACCTTGCCCGGGGACGGCACCTACCGAGTCGTCGCGTCGGCTCTCGACGGCAATTCCTCGGGCAAGTTCCAGATAGTGGTGAATCGCGGCGAGCCGTAGGGCCGAATCGATCGGCTGGCGCAGCGTAGAAACCGCCGCGGCGCCTTCCGCGGGTGGCGGCATCGGGCTTCCGTTGCTGGCCTGCAGCCCTGGGGATAGATTGCTGCGAATGTAGCCCTCGAGCATGGATGGCGCCGGTGCGGATGGCGGGAGGGAGGGCTCACTCCTCCGCGCAGCGGCTAACCCTTTTGACCCACGAAGATGCATCGTCCCGCACTCGCACGTGTCTACCGTCCACGCAACTTCTCCGAGATCATCGGGCAGGACCACGTATCGGCGACACTCAGGACAGCGGTAGAGCGGGGCCGAGTCGCGCATGCGTACCTGTTCTGCGGGCCACGCGGTATAGGCAAGACGACGGCCGCGCGGGTCCTGGCCATGGCACTCAACTGCGAGGACCGCGAGAACGGCGAGCCGTGCGGGAGATGCGAGAGCTGCGAGCGAATCTGGTCCGGTCGCACCTCACTGGATGTCGTGGAGATCGACGCGGCGTCCAACCGCGGGGTCGATGATGCCCGAGACCTGCGCGAGCGCGCGATGTACGCCCCGTCGGAGGAGTCGCGCTACAAGGTCTATATCATCGACGAGGCGCACATGCTCACGCGGGAGGCGTGGAACGCGTTCCTCAAGATCCTCGAGGAACCACCGCCGCGCGTGATCTTCGTGCTCGCTACCACCGAGCCGGGTAAGATCTATCAGTCGGCGCCCCCGATCCTCTCACGCTGTCAGCGGTTCGACTTCCGGCGCATAACCCTTGAACAGATCCGTGGGCGCCTGATCGAGGTGCTACGCGCCGAGGGCGTGGAGGCCGAAGAGGCTGCACTTTCGCCGATTGTACGAAAGGCGGATGGTGCGCTGCGCGATGCCTTGTCGGCGTTGGATCAGGTACTCGCCTTCAGCGGCGAGCGCATCACCGCGGAAGATGTCCACCTCGTGCTCGGCCTGATCGAGGAAGAGCTGTATCTCGAGCTATTCGAGATCCTCCGTGAACGACGGGCCGCCGACGTGTTTGCCTTCGTGCAGCGATTGGTCGACGGCGGCTACGACCTGGAGGAGTTCTACAAAGGGCTCGGTGATGCGCTGCGGCTCCTGCTTCGCATACGGCTCGAGGATGGCGAAGCCGTTACCGGAGTGTCGGAGCAACTCTCCGAGCGCTACGTGGAGTTGGCAAGGCACTTCGCCCCGGGTGACTTACTGCGAATGCTCTCGGCGCTCGCCGAGCTGGACACCGACGGGCGTTTCCGAAAAAGCGAGCAGCAACGGATCCTCGTGGAAGTCACTTTACTCAAGTTCGCAATGCTGGACCGCACCGTAGAGCTCGAGCAGCTGATGGAAGCGGTCCGCGGCGAACCGCCCTCGAACCCGAACCCCGGCCTGCAACCTCCGCCTGCGCCCCCTCGGGCGCGACGTTCCGCGCCCGAGCAGAAGCGCGGGAGGGGTCCGGAGGCTGCCGGGGCACCGCCCGCAGCGCCGCTCGGCGGCGGCGAGGGATCCCCCGACCCGGTGCGGTCCGCCTGGCTCGAGATGATCACCGACGCCAGAGTCCTGCGACCGGGGCAGGGAATCGCGCTCAGGGCGGTGCAGATCAGTGATCTCGACGCCGACGGTGAACTCAGCGTCGTGGCTGCCAACGGCACGCCCGCCGCGGAGGTTCTGGACGACAAGGTCACCCGGCGCCGGATCGAGGAGGAACTTACGCGGCGGCTCGGGCGTCCTATACGATTAAGAAAAGAGGCGCAGGACGAGTCGCTGCCGCCGAGAGTAAGCCAGGAGACATCCAAGCGGCAGAGGCTGGCCCGGCTGGTGGACGGCGACGAGGGGCTGCAGCGCATAGTCGACGAGCTGGATCTCGAGTTGATGGACTGAGGCGAAACGCCCCCAAGGCCCTGAAAGGGCTGGCCTTGCGTGCTTTTAGGCGATTCGTAAACTTCAACCGTGATGATGGGTGAGCGGGAGTAACCAGGATGAACAGTCTCCACCAGTTGTTCCAGCTGGTCCAGCAGGGTCAGGCAAAACTGACCGAGATCCAGACGCAACTGGCATCTAAGACGGTCACGGCCAGCAGCGGGGGCGGCTTGGTCAAGGTGGTGGCGGACGGCCAGGGCCGGATTCGTGAGATCAAGATCGATCCGTCCGTGGTAGATCCCTCCGACATCGAGATGCTGGAGGACCTGGTGCAGGCGGCCGTGTCGGATGCACAGGCTCGCGCTCGGCAGCTGTACGAAGAGGAGATCGGTCGCATGGCTGGCGGGCTCGGCCCGTTCAACCTGGGCAGTCTCTTCGGGGGTTCGTAGGCCCAGGCATGTCGGTCATCGATGATCTGGCCAGAGAGTTCACACGTCTCCCTGGCATCGGTCGCAAGACCGCCTATCGGCTCACCCACTACATGCTGAAGATCCCGCCGGAGGAGGCTTGCCGGCTAGCCCATGCCATAGAGGCGGTGGCCGAGCGAGTGAAGCACTGTTCGATCTGCGGTAACTTGAGTGAGTCCGATCCGTGTGAGTATTGCACGGATGCGGGCCGCGATCGAACCACGATCTGTGTTGTCGAGGAGGCTTCGGACATAGCGGCGATCGACGCCTCAGGCGGTTTCAAGGGGCTCTATCACGTTCTGGGAGGTTGCCTCTCGCCGCTCGACGGAGTCGGTCCCGAAGAGTTGAACATCGAGTCGTTGATCGCCCGGCTGAACAATGGAATCAGTGAGGTGATCGTGGCGACGAACCCCAGCGTGGAAGGCGAAGCGACAGCAACATATCTGCACACGGTGCTGGTGCCGCGCGGAGTAGCGGTTACGCGCCTGGCGCGCGGGCTGCCGGTTGGCGGCGACCTCGAGTATGCAGATGGCGTGACGATAGCGCAGGCGTTGGCCGGACGCAGGGGAATGTAGCGAGTACTTGAGATGGGTAAGAGGACGATCGCCACGAACAGGCTGCTACGGACCCTGGGCCTCACGGCCGCGGGTGTGGTGGCGGTGAGTGCGCTGGGCGTACTGCTCGTCCGTGATCAGGTGCACCGCCACCGCCGTGATCTGTTCAGCCCGCGGCCGCTTCGCCGGCTGGCGGCCCTGACGTACATCGGCAAGCACCCCGACGTGGAGAACGCTCACCTCCTACGCGATTTCCTGAGCTGGGAGCAAGAGCCGATGTTGCGTCGCCGCGCGGCAGCGATCCTCGAGCGAATGGAGCGCCGCTTGGCCGGTTCCGAGGAGGTGGAAGGCAACAACGGGAACGAGCGGACGGCGGAATGACACCCGGCGGAGCGCCTAGCTGGTCATTTGGACCCAGCGATTCCCAGCGGATCGAGGAGATCCTCAACAATCTCCTCTACGAGTCGAATGCCCGCTGTGCGCTGCTCGTCGACCGCACCGGCCAGTTGGTGACCACCGTAGGTGAGCAACCGAGCTTCGACTCCGCTGCGTTTGCCAGCCTGACGGCAGCGGATTTCTCCGCCAACGATCAATTGGCCTCGCTGATCGGGGAAGAGGAGTTCAGCTCGCTCTTCCACCAGGGTCGAACCGAGTCGATGTACCTGGCCGACGTCGGCAAGCGCCTAATCCTGGTGGTGCTGTTTAATCAACAGACGACGTTGGGCCTCGTGCGGATCAAGATAAAAGACGCGGTCGCTGGCTTGAACAAAGCGTTCGAGGAAGTGTTCGGCAGAGGAGAAGATGAAGAGAGTCCGGCCCTCGAGCGCGGCTTTGTCGACGAAGCTGAGGATGAAATTGACCGACTGTTCCGGGAATAGGGGATCTCGACCATGTCGATGATCAAC
>JBDHKT010000209.1:0-4533 GCA_039586255.1 Gemmatimonadota bacterium
CTCCGGGTTCCCTTCCCTGGGGACCACGAAGCTTCCGGCGGCGTAATCGCGGCCGCCCGCCTCGAAGTCCGACTCTGTGGCGAGCATCCGGACCTCGCTCAGCCTGAATCGGAAGACGGAGAAGTTGTCGTCGGTGGTGTTGTTGACCAGGTAGAAGCTACGCCCCCTACCCTCGAGCTTTCCTTCGACCCCCAGCGGTTCTCCGGCAAGCGTCATTCTCGCGGAGAGTACCGCCGGGTCGTCGACCCGGTACGCGTCCACCTGGTGCAGGAATGGCAGCGTCCAGCCGGTGTCGTCGTACGGCGGGTCCTCGTCGCGCGGGAACTGTTGCACGCCCAGCAGAACGAGGGCGAGGGTCCGGTACGGCTGATCGAGGCGGACTATATAGGAGCCCTCCGGCGCCGATCTCTCCACGTCCCCGTCGGGGCCGCCTTCGGACCAGGTCAGGTCCTCGTCCGCGACGTGGATCTCGAGTCCCTGGGTCATGAGCAGGTCGACGAGACCCTCAGTGGCAAGTGGGCGTCTCTGGTCGCGGGGTATCACCCAAGCATAGGGCGCCTCGCTCTTGCCGCGCTCGATCGCCCTCGCGCCGCGCAGGTAGAAATTGTCCAGGAATTCGGCGCCGTTAGCGGCCACATACTTCAGCGCGACGAGAACGCCGCTCTGCATGTAGTTCGTGTTGTTGCGTATGGACCAGGTCACTTTCTCGAGCGGCGGGTTAGGCCGGTACCAGCGCGTCGCTGTCGAGGAGGGGCGGATCGTGCGCTCCATCGTGTCTGCGCCCCGGTTGCCCAGGGTTTCATAGAACCGGCCGATGCTGTTGCGGGTGTTGGCGATCCAGAACAGATAGTTGGCTGCCCAGCCGGTGTAGAAGGCGTGCGTCCAAACGCCGGGCATACCGCGCTTGGTCAGCTGCGTGACCTCTTCATGAGCCAGATTGTGCCACTCGTTGATGGTGAGGGCATCGAGCTCGGCGTTGTACGGCCCGGTGCCGGTCGAGACGTAGAGGAAGTTGGCCGACTCGTGGAGGTCGTGCATGACCGTCGGCCTCCAATGCATGTAGCCGCCGAGGACGTTGCGGGTCAGCGCCAGGGCGAGCCCGTATCCATCCCGGTTGTTGTCATGGGCGACGTATTTGCCCCAGTACGGGAGCCCCGGCCCCACATCCCCGTGAGCCTTCGTGTAGTTGTAGGCATCCACCATGCGATCGCGGCCGTCCGGCTCGAGCACCGGCACCATGACCGTGATCACGTTATCTCGGATCGCACTCACAAAGGGCGACTCCTCAACGGCGAGCCGATAAGCCAGCTCCATCAACATCTCGGGCGCGCCCGTCTCCCCCGAGTGCAGACCACCGCCCAGGTAATAGACCGGCTTCGCCTGACCCATGATCTCGCGCGCTTCCTCCTCGGACAGCGTGCGCGGGTCGGACAACCGATTCAGGTACCCCCGGTAACGCTCCAGGTCGGCGATCGTCGACTCGTCGGCAACGATCACCTCGATCATATCACGGCCTTCCTCGGTCGTCCCGATGTGCCGGAGCTGGACGCGCGGCGACGCCGCGGCAAGCGCCCGCATGTAGCCGTAGATCTCCTGCGTGTTGTGGAGAATGTTCGGGGCACCGATGATCTCGCCCAGGTACTCGAGCGGCGACGGCACGGTCGCTGAGCTGGGCAGGTGGTCCACCAGCTCGTTTAGGAAGCGCGGGTCGGTGGTGTACTGCCGTATCCGCTCGCCGTACTCTGCATCGTTCTGCTGGGCTAGGGCCAGCGGCGGCAGGACCGCGGCGGCGAGCAGGCCCAGGGCAACAGTCAATACGTCCCGGCGGCACATGGTATCCCTCCGTGAGCTGGGAGTGGGCTTGTCGAGAGGTTAGGGCGATATGGTGAACGGCGGGAAATGTAGCGCGCTGTGGCCACGGTGGCTATCCGAGCGCTACCTTACGACTCTCTCAGGACTATCGGGGCTGCAGCAGGCGGGAGAACGCATGACGTACAAGATCGGATCGATTCCTGGTGACGGCATTGGGCCCGAGGTGGCCCGCGAGGGGCTCAAGGTCCTGGCGGCTGTCGCGGAGCTGGAGGGGTTCGGGTACGAGCTGGTGGATTACCCCTACAGCGGGGAGCACTACCTGAAGACGAACCAACTGGTGCCCGACAGCGTGATCGACGAATGGCGCACCCTCGACGCCGTACTGCTGGGCGCGATCGGCCACCCCGATGTCGAGCCCGGGCTGGTGGAGCGCTCGGTGATCCTCGGACTCCGCTTTGGCCTCGACATGTATATCAACCTGCGCCCCATCAAGCTCTACTCCGAGCACCTTTGCCCGATCAAAGGCAAGAAGCCTGAAGACGTCGAATTTCTCGTAGTACGCGAGAACACGGAGGGGCTGTACTCCCAGATCGGTGGCCACCTGAAGAAGGGGACGCCGGACGAAGTGGCGCTGGTCAATGGCATATACACATGGAAAGGCTGTGAGCGTGCCTGCCGCTACGCCTTCGAGATGGCCCGCAAACGCGCTGCCGCCAGGGGCGATGGTGGTCGGGCGCCTCAGGTCACACTCGTCGACAAAGACAACGCCATCCGACCACACGATATTTGGGACCGCGCATTAGCGCACGTCGCGAAAGACTACCCGGAAGTGCAGACCGACCACGCTTATGTGGATGCATGTTGCATGTGGATGGTCAAGAACCCGGAGTGGTTCGATGTCATCGTCACGACCAACATGTTCGGCGACATCATCACCGACCTGGGGGCGATGATACAGGGCGGTATGGGGATCGCCGCTTCGGGGAACATACACCCGGGTCAGACGTCGATGTTCGAACCGATCCACGGCTCGGCGCCGAAGCACGCGGGAAAAAACGTCGCCTGCCCGCTCGGCATGATCTCGGCCGTTACGATGATGCTCGACTTCCTGGGTGAGGAGAAAGGTGCGGCCCGCATCGAGAGCGCCGTAGCTGATCTGCTGGTCAGCGGTCAGATCACGTCCGCCGACACGCGGAGCGGCATATCAACAACGGAAATGGGCGACATGGTCGTGGGCGCGATCCGCAAGAAAGCCTAACCTCCCGGACTCACTCGCGGCGCAAAGCGACCATAGCATCGAGGCGCGCCGCGCGCAGGGCCGGCACCAGGGTCGCCACAAAGGCCACGCCGACGAGCAGCAACGTCACCCCGAGAAACGTAATCGGGTCCGACACGTCGACCCCGTAGAGGAAGCTGCCCAGCGGACGCGTCGCCGCGAAACCTAGAGCGAGCCCGACAGCGGCTCCTACTCCAACCAAGATCATCCCCTGCCCGGTCACGAGGCGAATCACGTCTCTCGGGCGAGCTCCCAAAGCGACTCGGATGCCGACCTCGCGAGTGCGCTGCGCCACCGTGTAGGACACGACCCCGTAGAGGCCTATCGTCGCGAGCAAGATGGCCAGGCCACCGAAAACGCCTAGCAGTATCCCGCCCATCCTCGGAGCGAAGAGCATGATGCCCAGGTGCTGCTCCATCGTCTTCGTCTCCATGATCGGCAGGCTCTCATCGAGCAGCAGCGCCTCGCGTTGCAGTACCGGAACCATCGGCTGCGGATCGCCGCTCGTCCGCACGATCAGCGACATGATAGAGCCGTAGTTTTGACTTGACGGCCGGTAAAGGTAGGGGCGCGGCTCTTCACCCAGCGTCCGTACCTTGGTGTCCTGCGCGACGGCGATGATCTCGCGAAGCGCCTGATCGGGAGCACCGAGCCGCAGTCGTTTACCGACGGGGTTCTCGCCGGGCCAGAACCGGCGTGCCGCGGCCTCGCTCACGATGACGACGGACGGCGCCGAGCCGTCATCCTGGTCGCTGAAGTCGCGCCCCTGAAGTAGCGGGATGCCCATCGTTTCGAAATAGCCCGAACTGACGATGGTCATGTCGATCGAGGGCGCATCATCCGGCTGTGTCCCGGCGCCTTCCACATAAACAGCGTTCATGTTGACCGACACGCCGAGTGGCAAGTGACTGGCGAGCGCGACAGACTCGACACCGGGGATAATCCGGGCCCGTTCACGTAGGTCGGAGAACAGGTTCTCCGCTCGGCTTTGCTCGTAGCCGGCCAGCTCGGGGGCGACCACCATGATGGCCGCCCGTTCGCGCTCGAAGCCCGGATCGATGGCCTGCGCTCCGATCAGGCTGCGCAGGAACAACCCCGCGCCGACGAGCAGCACCAGCGAGATGGCGACCTGGACGATAACCAAAGAGCCGCGCAGGCCGAACCGGCGGAATCGCTGCGCGACGGTGTCCAACTCATCCTTGAGCGCCGGTACGAGTTGCGGCCGAGTGGCCTGCAGCGCTGGCGCGAGGCCAAAGAGTACCCCTGCGAGCAGAGAAACGAAGAACGTGAACGCAAGGACCCGGCCGTCGATCCCGAGATCGAGTGAGAGCTTGAAGAGGACCGGCGGCTGGAAGCTGACCAAGAGCTTCGCCGTCCACCAGGCGACGGCCAGGCCGAGTACTCCGCCCAAGAACCCCAGCAGCACACTCTCGGTTAGCAGCTGT
>JBDHKT010000210.1:0-4528 GCA_039586255.1 Gemmatimonadota bacterium
GATAGGGTCACCTCCAACCATTTTGATGCGTGCAGGCATAATAGGGTTCGGCGGCACGGATGGCACGGCCCAAGGGAGGGTGCGATGGTGGGTCCCGAGCGGACATTCGACGCGCGGCGGCGGCGCAGCCGCCGTGCCCGCAATCGAGCCGCGCGTCATGAAGCGAGGGACCCACCCCGCACCCGACCACCGCAGCCTAGTCTTTCGGATACCCCGCGCCCGGCCCCATCTTGAACGCGTCTCGAACTCGACAACCGGGAGGCCCCGCTATGGACAAGCTCGTCGTCATCGGCGTAATCGTCGTCGTTGCGATTATCGTTATCGCCCTCTACAACGCGCTGACGCGGCTCCGCGTCCGCGCCGACGCGGCCTGGGCCGACATCGACGCCCAGCTCAAGCGCCGCTACGACCTGATCCCCAACCTGGTGGAGACGGTCAAAGGCTACGCGAGCCATGAGAAGGGTACGTTCGAGCGGGTGACCGAGATGCGCGCCGCCGCCATCAACGCGCAGGGCGTAGCCGAGCAGGCGAAGGCGGAGAACATGCTGACCTCGGCGCTGCGCTCGGTCTTCGCGGTGGCGGAGAACTACCCTCAGCTGCGCGCCTCGGAGAACTTCACGCAATTGCAAGGTTCGCTGGCCGAGCTCGAGGACAAGATCCAGGCCGCGCGCCGCTACTACAACGCGGTCGTGCGCGACTACAACACGAAGGTACACGTGGTCCCGTCGAGCCTCGTCGCCTGGATGTTCAACTTCAAGGACCGGGAGTACTTCGAGCTCGAGTCGCCGGAAGAGCGCGAAGCCCCGAAGGTCGACTTCAGCAGCTAGGATCATGAAGACCAGACATTTGGCATTCTTGTACGCGGCGGTCGCACTCGGCCTGGCGATCCCGGCCCGCGCCGCCGATGCGCCGGTCGTTCAGACTCGCCGACTGACCATCACCTTCTTCGACGCGACCTACGACGTCGGAGTCGACGGCACCGTCGACGTGGAGGAGCGGATTACGGTCCGCTTCGAGGGCTCGTGGAACGGCGTCTACCGCTGGATACCGGTCAAGTACGAGCTGACGGGCGGCGGCCGGCATCAAGTCTACCTCGACGTGCAGGCGGTGGAGGACGACCGCGGGAACGAGCTGCGGCACGAGGTCAAGCGCGAGGGCGCTTTGGTCAAGATCAAGACGTGGGTGCCCGGCGCCCGCGACACGCAGCGCACCATCGTCTACCGCTACCGGGTGGAGAACGGACTGCGCTACTTCGAGGGCGACGACGAGATGCAGTGGGCCCACGACGAGCTCTACTGGAATGTCACCGGCGACGAGTGGGAGATGCCGATCCTGCGCGTCCAGGCGCGGGTCAATCTGCCGCGCGAGGCGGCCGGCATTAAGGCCGTCGCCTACACCGGGCGCCGCGGCGCCACGGGGCGCGACTACGAGCAGGCCGTCAGCGGCTCCACCGTCCTGTTCGAGACGACGAATCGGCTGGAGATGCGGGAAGGTCTGACGGTCGTCGTCGGCTGGGACCCGGGAGTAGTGGCGCGGCCGTCGGCGGCGAAGAAGCTGCGCTGGCTGTTCCTCGACTACCTGTTCCTGCCGATACCGATCATCGCCTTCTTCGCGATGTTCCGGCTCTGGCGCAAAAAGGGTCGCGACCCGGAGCTCAGCCGCTCGATCATGCCGCAGTACGAGCCGCCGGAGGACATGAGCCCGGCCGAGGTGGGCACACTGATGGACTTCAGCGTCGACCCGCGCGATCTATCGGCGACGATTCTCGACCTGGCGGTCCGCGGCTACCTTAAGATCGAGGAGGTGCCCAGCAAGCGCCGCAAGCGACCGAAGGACCACATCATCCACATCTTGAAGGACCCGGCCGGCGTCACCGACCTCAAGGATCACGAGCTGGAGACGCTGAAATCACTCTGGTCGCTGGCCGACAAAGCGAACGGCACCTATACCGTGAAGGTGTCCGATCTGAAGCAGGAGTTTTACCGCCGCGTGCCGGTCATCAAGGCAGCCATCTTTCGCCGGATGACACAGCCGCCCAAACTGTTCACGGCACGGCCCGAGAACGTGATGGGCGTCTGGGCGGGGATCGCCGTCGTCGTCGCAGCTATCTGCGTGGCGATCGGTTTCCTCGCCCGCGTGATAGAACTGGGCCACCCGGCCGTCAGTTGGGCGTCGCTGATCGCCGCTCCCGTTTTCGTCCTCGTGTTCGGCTTGGCGATGCCGGCGCGGACGTTGAAGGGCGCCTGGATCCTCAACCACGTGCTGGGGCTGCGCGAATACATCGACCGGGTCGATCGCGACCGCCTGAAGCACGCGACGCTGGAGCACTTCGAGAAGCTGCTACCGTTCGCCGCGGCGATGGGGTTGGAGGAGAAGTGGACGGAAGCGTTCGAGGCGATCCTGATCGAGCCGCCCCAGTGGTACGTCAGCCACTACCCGGGCCACTTTCACGCCGGCTACTTCTCGCGCTCGCTCGGTCACATGGCGACATCGACCGGCGCGGCGCTGGTTACCGCGCCACGCTCGTCGAGCGGCGGCTCGGGGTTCGGCGGTGGCGGCGGTGGGTTCTCGGGTGGCGGGTTTGGGGGAGGCGGCGGCGGCGGGTTTTAGGGAGAAGTTCGATGTTTGAGCGGCGAAGTGTGAAGTGTGTGGGAGAAGTTCGATGTTTGAGCGGCGAAGTGTGAAGTGTGATGTGTGAAGGGAACCGGCATTTGACGATTCGATGACGGCGGAGTGCAAGCTTCGGGTCGGGTGCTCATCCTGCGGCGAAGGTCCTGCACGACGGCGCGGAGCGAACCATGGAACAGCGACGGTTCGACCTGGAAGAGCGGCTTATCGGATTTGCCGTGGAGACTTGCCGAATCGCCGAGGCACTGCCTTCGACCCGGCTCGGGAACCACGTCGCCAGCCAGCTCCTCCGGTCCTGCACCTCCCCGGCGGCGAACTATGCCGAGGCGCGGGCGGGTGAGTCACCCCGCGACTTCCTACACAAGATCAAGATCTGCCTGAAGGAGCTGCGCGAAACGTTCGTCTGGCTTCTGTTCCTGCAGCGCTACGGACTGGCGGGAGGCGCCGAGCTGCAGGCCGCGATCGCGGAAGCAGACGAGCTCATCTCAATATTCGTCGCCAGCGTCCGGACGGCCGAGCGGAACCAGCGCTCGCGCCGCTGAGCCCGTCACCAGTCCGCTCGAACTTCACATTTCGCCGTTCAAATATCGAACTTACTACAATAGACCACGCTCTTTCATCTTGTTGAAGAGTGTCTTGCGGCTGATCCCCAGCCGCTCGGCAGCCCGCGTGCGGTTGCCACCGGCCTCGCGCAGGGCGTCGAGGATCATGCGCTCTTCAACGGCGACCCTCGCACGCTCGACGGCCTCGGTCAGCGTCGCCTGCGACGCACCTCCCGCGCCCGACGCGCCGGGCCCGCGCAGGCGCGCCGGCAGGTCGGCGGCCATGACGCTGGGCCCCGCCGCGAGAGCCAGCGAACTCTCCAGCGCGTTCTCCAGCTCGCGGACGTTGCCCGGCCACTCGTAAGCGATCAGCAGCGAGAGGGCCTCGGGGTCGAGAGGTTTTGGTGCCAGCCCGAGGCGGTCGGCGTGGGCCCCCACGAAGTGGTCTACGAGCGGTGCGATGTCCTCCGGCCGTTCCCTCAGGGACGGGATGTGCACTGCGAGGACGTTCAGGCGCCAGAACAGATCCTCCCGGAAGTTGGCCGCCTCGACCTCGGCCTGCAGGTCGCGGTTGGTAGCGGCGATGAATCGAACGTCCACCGGGATGACGCGTTCGCCGCCGACGCGCCGTATCTCGCCCTCCTCGAGTGCCCGCAGCAGCCCGACCTGCGCCGCTTGTGAGAGCTCACCGACCTCGTCGAGGAAGAGGGTCCCGCCGTTCGCCTGCTCGAAGGCGCCGCGACGCGCTGTCTTGGCGTCGGTGAACGCGCCGCGCTCGTGCCCGAAGAAGCTCGATTCCATGAGCGTCGGCGGGATCGCTCCACAGTTCACGGTAATAAACGGAAAATCCTTCCGATTCGAGTGCCTGTGGATGGCCCGGGCCACCAGCTCCTTTCCCGTTCCCGTCTCCCCGGAGATCAGCACGGTCGTATCGAGGGGTGCAATCTTGCCGATCATCCTGAAGACCGCATCCATGGCTCCGGACTGGCCGACCATGTTCTCGGGGCGGAAGCGATCGTCGAGCTGTGACTCGAGCACCTCGACCCGCCGCTCCAGCCGGCGCATCTGCACAGCCCGCAGTACGGTCACTTTCAGCTCGTCGTTGTCGAACGGCTTCGTGACGTAGTCGAGGGCCCCTTTGCGAATAGCGTCGACCGCCGAGCGGATGGTCCCGTGTGCCGTCATGATGATGAAGAGCGGAGCCGCCGGGCCCATCGACCCACGCAGCCGCTCCATCGTCTCGACACCATCGATCCCGGTGAGTCGCAGGTCGAGGAGCGCGACGTCGGGCTCGAAGTCGGGCGCGCGGGCGACCGCCTGTTCGCCGCTCTCCACCGCGAGCACCTCGTACCCGGACT
>JBDHKT010000211.1:0-4522 GCA_039586255.1 Gemmatimonadota bacterium
GGTGGTGCCCAAATCCACGGTGACACCTCGGGGGTGGCGCACTTCGTCTGTGAGTCGGAACCGGCGTGCTTGGAGAGGGTCCGCGACCTGTTCCACTACATCCCGCAGAACAACATGGAGGACCCTCCCCGGGGGCCGGGCGAAGACCCGCCCGATCGCATGGACGAGGCGCTTCTGGGCATTGTGCCCGACAGCCCCAACAAGCCGTACGACGTTCACGATGTCATCTCGCGGGTCGTCGATCAGGGCAGCTTTTACGAGGTGCATGCCGAGTACGCGAAGAATATCGTCGTCGGCTTCGCGCATTTGGGCGGACAGACGATAGGCATCATCGCCAACCAGCCGGCCGTGCTCGCTGGTGTGCTCCACATCGACAGCTCGATGAAGGGCGCTCGCTTCATTCGCTTCTGCGATGCGTTCAACATCCCGATCGTCACGTTCGAGGACGTACCGGGCTTCCTGCCGGGCGTGGCGCAGGAGCACGGCGGCATTATCAAGCACGGTGCGAAGCTGCTCTACGCCTACTGCGAGGCCACGGTGCCCAAGCTCACCGTGATCCTGCGCAAAGCGTATGGCGGTGCCTACGACGTCATGAACTCGAAACACATTCGCGGCGACTTCAACTTCGCCTGGCCGACGGCCGAAATCGCCGTCATGGGGCCGAAGGGTGCGGTGGAGATTCTGTTCCGCAAGCAGATCGCCGAAGCGCAAGACTCGGCCGCCGAGACGGACAGGCTGATAGCGGAGTACGAGGAGCAGTTCGCCCACCCATATATCGCGGCGGCGCGTGGCTATCTGGACGACGTGATCGATCCCCGCGAGACGCGGCCGCGCCTGATCGAGGCGCTGCGGATGACGCGACACAAGCGCGAGCCCGGTCCGCCACGCAAACACGGCAACATCCCGCTCTGATGCTCAAGAAGGTCCTCGTCGCCAACCGGGGTGAGATCGCGGTCCGCGTGATACGTGGCTGCCGCGAACTCGGCATCAAGTCGGTCGCCGTCTACTCGGAGGCCGATCGGCTGGCGCCCCACGTATGGCTTGCCGACGAGGCCTACGAGATCGGACCGGCACGAGCTGCCGAGAGCTACCTGTCCATAGTACGCCTTTTGAACGCCGCGGAGAGGTCGGGCGCCGATGCCGTCCACCCGGGCTACGGCTTCCTGGCCGAGAACTCCGACTTCGCCGCCGCCGTGGAAGGGGCGGGACTGACCTTCATCGGCCCGACCGCAGAGACCATCGCCCTGATGGGTGACAAGACCGAGGCGCGGCGCGCGATGGAGGAGGCGGGCGTGTCCGTTGTTCCGGGCAGCAAGCAGGCGCTGGTCGACCTCGATGCCGTGCGCGACGCCTGCAATCAGATTGGGTTTCCGGTGCTGCTCAAAGCGGCGGCTGGCGGAGGCGGGAAGGGGATGCGCTGGGTCGATCGCGAGGGGGATCTCGAGTCGGCGTTCGGCGCGGCGCAACGCGAGGCTCAGGCGGCCTTCTCGGACTCGAGGGTTTACGTGGAGAAGTACCTCGAGAACCCGCGCCATATAGAGTTCCAGATCCTCGCCGATACCCATGGCAACGTGGCCCACCTGAACGAGCGCGAGTGCTCGATCCAGAGGCGGCACCAGAAGCTCATCGAGGAATCGCCGTCGCCCATCATGACGCCGGAGCTTCGAAAGCGGATGGGCGAGGGAGCTGTGGCCGCGGCGCGCGGTGCGAAATACCGCGGTGCCGGGACCGTCGAGTTCATGGTAGCGGGCGGCGAGTTCTATTTCCTCGAGATGAATACACGGCTCCAGGTCGAGCACCCGGTGACCGAGATGGTCACCGGTATCGACCTCGTGCACCAGCAGCTGCGTATCGCCGCCGGCGAACCGATCGACACCGGTACCGTAGAACCGAACGGTCACGCCATCGAGTGCCGCATCAACGCGGAAGATCCCTTCACCGACTTCCTCCCGGCAGGCGGCCGAATCGAGCAGCTCAGGTTGCCCGGCGGCACCGGTGTTCGCTGGGACGGTGGGATCGTTCAGGGCACCGATATCGGTCTGCACTACGACCCGCTGGTCGCCAAGCTCATCGTTCACGCCGAGAACCGTGAAGCGGCGATCGCCCGCATGTCTCGGGCGCTTGACGAGCTGTTGATCGACGGAGTGGCGACGATCGCTCCCTTCCACCGCCGTGTGATGGACGAGCCGGACTTCCGCGCCGGTGACTTCCACACGGGCTATCTGGACCAGCATCCCGATTTGCTGGAAGGTGAAGGGGAGGAGGAGAAGCTCAGGGCCGTCGCCCTCGTGGCGGCGCTTCTCGAGGACGGAGAGCGTCGCAAGGTCCGGATGGACGATGGGGTTGAGAGCGACGGTGGACGAAGCGCCTGGCGCTGGCCCGTAAGGGGCTGGCGCGGCCGTAACTGGGGGTTACGCGGCTGATTCCTTCTGAAACGCTCCAGATCGAGACGATCGTAGCCGGGGGTCACGGCCTCGCCAGGCGACCCGGGCGGCCCGTCGTCTTCGTCCCGCGAACCGCCCCGGGCGAGCGGGTCGAGGTCGAGTACGTCGAAGAGCGTCGCCAGTGGGCGCGGGCGCGCACGCTGAGGCTCATCGAGGCCAGCCCCGACCGTCGCGATCCTGCCTGTCCGCACTTCGATGTTTGTGGTGGCTGCCAGCTCCAGCATCTGCGCTACGAAGCGCAGCTCAGCGCAAAGTCCGGCATCATCGCCGATGCGCTGCGCCGGCTCGGCGGCCTGCAGGTCGAGCGGCCCGAGGTCGTTCCCGCGCTCTCGGAGTTCGAGTACAGGAACCGTGTCACGTTTCGTCTCAAGCGAACCCGCGCCGGCGTAGTCGCCGGCTTCCACGCCTTCGAGGAGCCGCGCAAGATCATCGACATCGATCGTTGCCCTCTGGCGGAGCCGTCTGTCAATCGCGCCTGGGAGGGGCTGCGCGCCGCCTGGGGCCCTGAGGCCGAACGCCTGCCTCCGGCGCGCGAGCTCAGGCTCACGTTGCGGGCTTCGGCGGACGGAGCGGTGGGCCTGGCCATCGAAGGCGCCCAGGGACGTGGCGGCCCGGAGTACCTGATGGAGCAGGTCGACGGTCTGGCGGCGATCTGGTCGCTGGGCCCCGACGGTGTGGTCGACTGGCACGAAGGTCCCGCCGAGCTGCCGGATCGCTGGAGTGGCCACGAGCTGCTGTTGGCCGGAAAGGCATTCGTGCAGGTCAACCGTGGCGTGGCGGCGCAACTCGATGCGTACGCCCTCGAGCGGTGCAGGGATGTTGCCGGGCTCCGGGTGGTCGATGCCTACTGCGGATTCGGTCTAAGAGCGATCGAGCTGGCCATCGCCGGTGCCCGCGTCGCGGGCATAGATTCGGACCACTTCGCGATCGCTGCCGCGCAGAGCGTAGCCGTCGAGTCGGCCGCCGAGGTCCGCTTTGTCCCGGATGACGTGGAGGAAGCGCTGCCTCGTGAGTTGCCCGTCGACCTGGTGATCTTGAACCCACCGCGCCGCGGCATCTCGGTGACGGTCGTCGAGGCGCTGCTCGCCGAGCCGCCGGCCGCCATGGTCTACGTGAGCTGCGACCCGGCGACGCTCGCCCGCGACCTCGCCGACCTGAGCTCGGCCTTCGAACTCGTGGCATGCCGCGGCTTCGACATGTTCCCTCAGACCGCCCACGTCGAGACCGTCGCGACCCTCACGCGACGCTAGGCTCGGCTACGCGAACAACGTGGCTGGCCCGCAAACGCGGGGTTGTCAGAACGTATAGCCGACGGAGAGTGTAGTGGAGAAGTTGTTCTTGTTGGTGGGGGTCTCGGACGGGGGCCGACTGTCGAACCTCTCGCGGACGGTAAGGGCAATGGTGAAATCGCTCAGCAGCTCGTAGGACAGCCGGGCATCAAATTCGATGCGCACTCGCCCCCAATCTGTGAGGTTCGGTAAGATCGCCAGGCTGGAGGTGATGTCCGTTTTCGGGCTGTCGAACAGGTAGTATTCGCCCTGTGCGCCCAAGTTCACTTCCAGGTTATTGCTGGCCTCCTCCTCATCCGTGAATTGCTCGTTCATCCACTGTAGCTCGGCCGTGGTCCTTAAGCTACCGTGGTTCGTCTGGGTCAGGATAAGCGAGCCACCGCCACCCAGGGTAATACGCCGGTCCAGGTCGAATTGTTCTTCCTGTTCCAGGAGAATGCTTACCAGAGCCGTCCACTTTCTGGCCACGAAGCGGTTGATCTCGTAGCCCACCGAGTTGCGGCTGCTCTCGCCGCCAGTCTCCTGGTTTTGAAAATAGACCTCGAAATTGAGAACGTTGAACGTTTTCCGCGTTCGGTACTTCACCTGGCCGCCGATCGTCAGGTCCCTCACCAGGTTGGCTTGCTGAAAGTTGAATCTCAGGTCGACGTACCCGCCCAGGCGCTCCCAGAACGTCGCCTCGATAGGGACGATGCGCACCACCGACGGCATCCTTAGAGTGTCGATGAATTCGGCGATCGTCACGACCATCCAGCGTGGCTCGACCGCTGCCTCGATCTGACCGTAGTA
>JBDHKT010000212.1:0-4518 GCA_039586255.1 Gemmatimonadota bacterium
AGATGGTCGCGAGACAGGTTGGTGAATGCCGCGACCTCGAAGGCCACTCCATCCACCCGGCCCTGCGACAGCGCATGCGATGACACCTCGGCAACGACGCACTCGACTTCATCCTGCTTGAGCGCGGCCAATCGGCGCGCGAACTCCACGGGCCCCGGCGTAGTCAGTTCCGTCGACTCGCGCACGCCGGAGGCGCCGACGGCACCCAAAGTGCCGATCGAGCCGCTGGCGAAGCGCCGCGCCAGGACATGCCGGGCCAGGTGAACCGTCGTCGTCTTGCCGTTGGTGCCGGTCACGCCGACGAGTCTCAGGCCGGCGGCGGGTTCCCCAAAAACGACTTGCGCCGCGACAGCCGCGGCGCGCCGGCCATCGCTGACGCGAATCTGTAGCAAGTCGAGGTCGGCACGTGGACTCTCGACGAGAGCCGCAACCGCCCCGGCCTCTTCCGCCTCCTTCAGGAAATCGTGTCCGTCGTGTACGTACCCGCGAATCGCGCAGTAGAGATCGCCGGCGCCGACCTGGCGGGAGTCGGCGCTGATCCCGGTGACGGCGAGATCAACCGTAGGGCCGGGTCCCTGCAGGAGCCCGGCCGAGTCGAGACGCGCGAGGACTTCCGCGATCGATATCACCCCGCTCCAGGTGCGTTCTGCGGTCGAATCGGTGGACTGCGCTCGCTGCCCGAAAGAACCACCCGCTCGCCAATTCGCAGCATCGTCCCAACCGCCGGCTCCATCGACTCAACACGTCCACCTCCACGCACGGCCACCCTCCAACCTGCCCGGTGCAGCCGGTGTACGGCGGCACGCAGCGACAGGCCTCTAACGTCGGGTAGCACCTCCGCGACCCGAATTGCTCTGCTCACGTTCTCGTCGCGGGTCCTGAGCAGCGGCGTGTCGAGCGCGAAAACGTAAGGGCCACCGGTCGGCGCCAGACCCGCTGATACTCCCGCCTGTTCGTCCGGAATTTCCGGCTCCCCCAATAGCGGCGGCGCCGACCAGTAGCTTCCTGCAAGAGCGGCACGTACTGCGGTGCGCATAACCGGGGCTGCGGTCGCGCCTCCGTAGTACGGTCCGCTCGGCTCGTCCAGTTTCACCAGGATCACCAGTTGAGGATCGTCCGATGGTATGAGGCCAACGAACGACGAAGTGTACGAGTGCCCGTCGTAGCCCAACTCTTCATCGAAGCGCCAGGCTGTACCGGTTTTGCCGGCGATACTCAGACCGCGGACACCGGCGCTTCGGCCCGTACCCTCGGCCACGGCATGCGCGAGCACCCGGCGAAGAGCGGAGGCAATCTCCTCCGATACGACGCGGCGGACGACCTCCGACCCCTCTTGCCAGCGCATTGTCCCATTGGCAGTCCGTGCCTCGCGCACGAGCCGCGGCCGCATGAGGACCCCGCCGTTAGCGATGGCACCGTAGGCCATGACGAGCTGCAATGGTGTAACCGCTACCTCGTAGCCAATGGCCAGCGAGGCGCGGCTCTGTGCCGACCATTCCGAAGGGCGCCGTAGAAAACCGGGGGACTCGGAGGGGTACGTGAGACTGGTAGGTGTCCCAAAGCCGAAGTTTCGCAGGTAGCTGAACTGGACGCCCTTCGGAATGCGCTCGGCGAATATCGCCATCCCCACGTTGCTGGAGACCGTCAGCGTCTGTGCAAGACTCAACCGACCGTGGGGTGTTTCATCTCGGATCGTTCGACCGGCCGCTCGATACAGCCCAATGCCTGTATCGACGCTATCGGAAAGCTCGGCCAGACCCTCCGCCAGGAGTGCAGCCACGGTAAACGGTTTTAGTGTCGAGCCGGCCTCGTAGGGCTCCGTCGCCGCCGTCAGGTGCGGCTCACGCCCTCGCAGCCGCTCGCGCCGGCCGGCCGCGGCCAGCAGCTCGCCGCTCCTGGGGTCGAGGATCAGCAGGTCGCCGCCGGTCGCGTTGGCCTCGGCTACCGCCTCTTCGAGTACGGACTCGGCGAGCGCCTGCATCTCGGCGTCGATCGTCAGATAGATGTCGTGGCCGGGGGTCGGCGGAGCGACCTCCACGGTGAGCCAGGCGGCCGAGGCGCCGGTAGCGTCCTTGCGCGAGAGGCCCACACCAGGCTGGCCGGCAAGCACCGAGTCGAAGCTGAGCTCCAGACCGCTCAGCCCACGGCCGACGTCGTTGACGCGGCCGATGATCTCGGCTGCCAGGTCACCACGCGGATAGGAGCGACTGACGCGCGCCTGGGCGTGAAGGCCCTTGGGAAAGCGATCTTCCAGCTCATCCTTTTCGAGGGCGGAATAGACCCCAGGCAGCCGGAACCAACCCTCCTTACCCTCCGCGACCAGCCGCGCTTTCTCCGGATCGAGATCCACCGTCCTCCGTAGTGCAACGGCAGCGGCCTGAGGATCGCGGAGCTCGTTCGGCGCGATGTAGAGCTCGTAGTCCGTTCGGCTAACCGCCAGCTCGCGACCTTCCCGGTCGTAAATCGTTCCACGCGGCGCCGGCAGCGGATCCCGGTATTCATGCTGGTCGATCGAGCGTGCCTGCCAACGCTCGCCCTGCAGCACCTGCAGCTGGAACGCGCGAGCCATCACCACGCCGCACGCCAGCAGCAACGACAGCTGCAGGATGCCGTGTCTCAGATGCCGGCGGCGAGCCTGTCGCGCTTCCGACCTCACGACGAACCTCCCGACGGCGTCGATGACAGACCGCTCAGATCGAGATACACCAGTTCATCCTCGCTCGGCTGATGTAGTCCCAACGACTGCGCCGCGTGCACGATTCGCGACCGACTGCGCAGGTACTCGACGCTTTGCCTCAACTCGTTCTTCTGCACCACCGCGCTTTCCTGCCGGTCATCGATCGCGCTAACGCGCTCGGCGATCACCCGGCCGCGGGCGCCTCTGTGGACAGCGATGAACATCCCGGCCAGCAGGAGCATCGCCGAGACGGCGGTGAGCATCCCCCGCAGTCTCATTCGCCTCGCTCCCAAGCACGCAGGCGCGCACTCCGCGCCCGCGAATTACTCGCCACCTCGGACGCCGACGGCCGCAGCGGCGAGCGGGCCAGCTCGCGACCGAGCGCTCGACCGCGGCACCGACAAACCGGGATGCCCGGAGGACAGACACAATCGCGGCTCCAATCGCGGAAAGACCGCTTCACCAGCCTGTCCTCTAATGACTGATACGCAATGACCACCATGCGGCCAGTCGGGGCGAGTAGGTCACGGAGCGACGGGAGCGCTCGCTGTAGTGAGTCGAGCTCTCTGTTCACGGCGATTCGCAGCGCCTGAAAGATTCGAGCGGCATCAGACGCGGCGACCGGCCTACCCCAAACCCTCTCCATGACCTTCATCAGATCGTCGCTCGTCTCCAGCGACACGTCCTCCCGGCTCTCGACGATCGCAGCCGCGAGCCGTCTCGAACGTCGCTCCTCGCCGTAGGTGCGAAAAATCTCAGCCAGTTCATCCGCCGAGAGACCCGACAGCAACTCCGCAGCCGTCGGTTCCTGCCCCTCGCAGAACATCCGCATATCGAGTGGAGCGCCGCGGCGGAACGAGAACCCGCGCTCCAGATTATCGATCTGGCGGGAGGACACCCCCAGGTCCAACAATACTCCAGCCAATGCGCCCTCCCCCAGATCGAACAAGTCACTCACATCCGCGTAGTCGCCCCTCGCCAACCGGACGCGCTTCCCGAAACTCTTCAACCGGGCGCGCGCTTCATCCTGCGCCTCAGGGTCTCGATCCACGGCCAGCAACTCGGCCTCGTCACCGGCTCTCAGGATCGCCTCCGCGTGACCACCACCTCCCACAGTCCCGTCCAGGAACAGGCCACCCCGCTCGGGCGCCAGGTACCTCACCACCTCTTCCGTCATCCCCGTAGTGTGGAACGTGCTGGCGCTCAAGGCTCCTGCCGGGTTAGCCGGTCACCACGCGCGACGCCCGGACGACCTCCCTTCACCTGATATAAAGAACGGTGGACAGACGGCGTTGCCCTACCCCTAGGTCCACACAGCCCTCCCCCTGCCACCTGCCCACCGTCCCGATCGACGGGTCCAGCAGCTGACGGCCATCGCACCTCTCATCACAGGTGTAGCGATTCCCCCACGATCCGCCCACCACTCCGCCTCGACCGTCAGCGCCGGGCCCAACCACCTCACACGAGGATCTGCCGAACAAAGTCCTCAAACCCAGGTTCGGCCTCCCTCGTCGTGTTTTCAAATAGCTCGGGATTCCAGATCTCGATCTTATCCAGCATCCCGACGATCAGGGCCTCGGCATCCAGCTGCGCCGCTCGCTGCAGCCGCTCAGGCACCAGGATCCGACCCTGCTTGTCGGGAATCACCTCGACCGCGTTCGCCGTCAGCCCCAGCACCCTGCCCCGGGCATTCGGCTGGCGGCGCAGTAGCTCCGCCAGGCGCTCCTCCACCGCCGCCCAGGCCCGCGCCGGATACAGGAACAGCGCAGGTTCCAGAGCGTGGATCAGGACGAAACCGCCGTCCCCTGCAGCGCGGCGAAATGACGCCGGCAACGCCAGGC